>JBJEWX010000305.1:0-5864 GCA_051885275.1 Succinivibrio sp.
AATACCTTGTCTTCAGCCTTTGCTCTTACAGCGCAGGTCACAAGAATAACCACATCCGCATCCTTTGGAGAGGATACCTGCAGGTAGCCTGCAGCAGTCATAAGATCCTTGATACGGCCACCGTCATAAACATTCATCTGGCAACCCCAGACTTCTACATAAAAGGAGCCCAGCTGCAGTTTAAAATCGTTAGAAAAAGTACTTGTAATTGTCATAATCTGAATTGTTAATTTGTTTTTTTAATGATGCATCTGTCAAACAGCTCTGTCATTAAGCTGTAATCACCGGCAAAGGCATTTATAGAAGCATAGAGCATCATTTTAGCATCAACACGTGAATAGTCCACATAATAGCCTAAAGGCAGAAGCAATTCTCGGATAAATTCACGCTGAGTTCTGCCGTTGCCTTCCCGGAAAGGATGAATGGCATTGATTTCCCCAAGATAAAAGGCAGCCTTTGAGGCAATATCTGAGTCACTGCAGTTTTTAAGAAAGTTCTCTTTCTCAAGATCCGCAAACAGTCTGTTCATTTCTCTTTCTATGAACCTTGCGTCGCAGAAGAGTATTTCTTTTGATATGTTGACACTGCGCAGCTCACCTGCCCATGTGTAGATATCCTGAAAAATGTAATGATGGATTTTTTTGAGATGTTCCAGGTTGAATCTGCCTGTTATCGGTTTTTTTAAGAGATCAATAATACGGGCACCAGCGTACATTCTTTCAAGCTGAGAGAGAATATTCGGATCTCTCTCTTTGAATTTGTTGATTAGTATTTCAGTGCCGGGATAGCAGTAGGTTGTATCGAAAGACGAAGCTTCCAAGATTCAGGCAGCCCTGTAATTTTTGGTTATTTCTAAAAGTTTCTGTTCAAACTCATCAAAAGTGATCTCTCCGTCGGCATAGCTCTTTAAAAGCTTTTCCTGCTCGGAATTGAGAGTCTGATTTTCCATAGCTAATGTTGCTTTAACTTCATCTAGTAACATACAAAGCCCCTGTTGAATTATCATGAATCATTATAGCAGAAAAAAGCGGTATTACATGCCTTAAGAAGGATATTAATTACATGTAAATTCAAAGAATTGGCAATAAAATTCAGTAATTCATTTTTTCTATAAGTCCATTGGTTGGATAAGCCTGCAAATGAAAAATCAGGAGTAGGTACTGATAGTCTTGATAAAAAGAATCCCATACCAAAAAGAGCAGTATGGGATTGGATGAGGTATGTGTGAACCTGTAGTCCGGATGCACCGGAAAAAACACTATGAAAGCACATCAAATTTGCTTGCGTTTAGAGATTTCACTGTTTTAACAGAATCATCACCTAAGCAACTGAATTTATTGTAGATGATTAGACTTAGTTAATACTTAGTATGTGAATTACTGAAGGTTTTTATGATCCTTGTGCTTGTGATTTACTGAAGATTTGCCTTTGAAACTGCTTTTATCCCTATACTGCCTGTCCTTGCTTGCCTGTTCTGCCTACAGTTTTGAAACAATTATCAAAATTTCCTCTGATTCTTTTGTAATTAAAAAGCTCCTCTTCCCTGAAAATTAAGACTGTGTTAACTCTTTTGCAAAGTAAAGCCTCTGGCGCTTTTTGCAGGTACTCAGGCTAATTTTTGCAATACACATTTTGATACTCTTAACAAATCATGATGTTTTTTTACTGAAGTTTTACTTTTTGAGCTTTTGAAGATCACATTTGCTTTAGAGAATGACTCTCATTGAATCTACAGAAATAAATATATTGGAGTCAAAATGTCAGATAAAACACATGTAGAAGAAAAGAAATTGGATTTATCCCGCCGTAACTTTTTAAAGGGTACAGCTGCAGTTATTTCAGGTATTACAGTAGCTGGTATGATTAAGCCAGCTTTCGCTGCAAATGTAACCATCAACAAGGTTGACTTTGATGATATCCCATCAGATCCGGTTTATGTTGCCAAAAGCTCAGAGCTTGTAAACAGAGCCTGGACTTACCTTATGAGTCAGATCAGGGAGATAAGCGATGCAAGTCTTCGTGGAAAAGTTATGGATCTGTACCAGAACACTATTCCAACATTTATGAAACGCTATCAGAGCAAGGCTGAGGTAGCTGAGGTTTACAAGAAACTATTAAAGAATAATCTTATAGATGAGTCAAAGACCAAGGTTGGCGAACTCTTCCCACCATTAAAAGATATTGATACCATGCCTCAGCCATTTTTCAGTGCTCCAGGCAGTGGCTATGCAAGCCATCACTCATATCCTGGCGGACTTGTAACTCATACTGCTGTAAATGTTGAAATCACAAGATCAATTTTAAATTCCTACAGGGAAGTTATGGATTATGAGGATCAGCAGTTAACTGATACAACCATTGCAGCTCAGCTTCTGCACGATCTTGCAAAACCATGGGTATTTACCTGGGCTGAGGATGGCTCAAGCCTTAAGGAATACCAGATCGCAGGAACCGGTGCTCACCACATCTTCTCAATTGCAGAGGCAATTGAGCGCGATCTTCCATCTGAGGAGATTGTAGCTCAGGCCTGCGCCCACAATCACCCAGGCTCACCTAAAGATGAGGCTGATGTTGTTGGCTGGATTAAGGCTGCTTCTATCCTGGCTGAGGTTGATCCTGTTAAGAGAGGTCTTTTAACTAAGGATGGAGCAAAACTGCCAACCCCACACAGCCAGGCTGGCTACATGGTTCATTTAGGCGATCACGATTTCGTGCTTAGCGTTCCTGCAGCAGTTGAATCTGTAAACATCCTAAAGGAAATCGCTCTGCATGAGTATGGTATGAGCGTAAAAGACCTGAATTCAGCAAGATTCAATCATTTTAGAAACTACATTGCCGCTCAGGTAAGCTTCATGCACATCCATAAGCTTATGGCTGAGAAGAACGGTGTTGCAAAGGTTGTAGCACTTGTTAAAAAGGTAATCGGTTAATCGTATTAACAATGGCCACCTTTTAAGGTGGCCTGTATAGGAGAAAAAAAATGGGACTTACATCTGTATGGCACTGGCTTATTCTTTTAGCTGTTGTTGCTCTGATTTTCGGCACTGGCAAGATTAAGACCTTAGGCAAGGATCTTGGTCAGGCCATTCGTGGTTTTAAAGATGGCATGAATGATGAGACTCAGTCAAAGGCTGATTCTGAACTAGCCCTAGAGAAGGCTGGTGTAAAGGGAACTAAACAGTAATGTTTGGTTTTTCATCAGGACAGATCCTGGTCATAGTTGTTGTTTGTCTGCTGGTTTTAGGTCCGGCTAAAACGCTGCAGACTCTGTCATTTATTTTTGACAAGATAGCTGCAATAAGCAAGTTTGTGCGGAAACTTAAAAGGGAGATTGACCTTCAGTCTCTTATGGATGGTTCAAACATGCCTGCAGCACTTGATTCATTTGTACAGACATCAAACAGTGCCTTAAACAGTATTACTGATGCTGTAGAAGATCTTGCCTGTCAGCCATTGAAAAAGTCAGATAAAAATGAAACAAATCAGGCAGACATAATGGCAAAAGAAATAAAACAAAAAGAAGCTTCCGGCTCTTCTGATAAAGCTTTTAAAACTCCTGAGAAAAAAGTCAGGAACGAAGAAATAATCTTTGATGAGCTTGAGAACTGCAAAGAAGATATAGAAAGGCTTGAGGCTGAACTTTCAATGGTAAAGCAGAAGCTTGAGTCATACGCTAAACATGAATAAACAGTACAGTAATCCCTTCCTTGAAAATCTTGCGGCATTTCGCAGAATGCTTATTTTATCAATGATAGGCTTTGTGTTCTGTGCAGCTGCACTTTTTCCTTTTACACAGAGAATTTTTGATTTTATAAGTGAGCCACTTTTAATGAGTACCTCAAAGGGCAGTCAGTTTCTGGCCGTTTCCGTCGTATCTCCGGTTATGGCTCCAATAAAGGTGGTACTGTTTTTATCCTTTGTGCTCTCACTGCCGCATACCTTATTCCAGATCTGGAGATTTATTGCTCCTGCATTGTACAAAAGAGAGCAGAGGGCTATGGTGATATTTGTAGTGTCATCGGTTTTGATGTTTTTTTTAGGAGACGTTTACTGCTATTTTGCTGTATTTAAAACGGTATTTTCATTTATAGCAGCCTATGCTCCTGAAAGTGTGAATTTTTCCCCTGACATTGATGCCTACATCAGCTTTATCCTAAGACTGTATATCGCCTTTGGAGTTGCCTTTCAGACTCCGGTGATAGTTCTTTTAACTGTTAAATCCGGTATAGTGGAACTTCCAAGAATAAAAAAGGCCAGACGTTTTGTGATTGTTGGTGCTTTTGCTGTAGCTGCAGTGATCACCCCTCCTGATGTGGTATCACAGCTTCTGCTTGCTCTGCCGCTTGTGCTTTTATATGAGCTTGGAATACTCCTGGCACAGCTTTTGTTCAGGAAAGCAAAAGATGGCTGCCTTTTGCAGAACTAGCAGGTTTATCTATTAAATACTCTGTCAAAAATGTATTTTCCAATCATTGTTCCGCCTGCACTGGTGTAGTGAGTCTTATCAAAATAGATAGGCTCTAAAGTATCTGTGCGGGTTTTATAAAGCCCGTTGCCTAGTGTTTGAGGAACATTTCTGTCAATGAAGGTTACATTTTTATAGGAATTTGCCAAAGACAAAAGGGTAGAGTCAATCAGATTGTGTCTGTATTCTTTGAGATAGTCCTCAGTAAAGGCGCAGCGATCCTTGTTAAACACCAGCCTCAAAAAACTCTTGTTAAGATCTGTTTTAAGGCAGTTAACCACCTGCTTTGAGGTATTAATACCCTGTCCTACCACGTAGAAATTTAAGCTTGGATGTTTCTCTATCTGCTCTTTAAGCTCCTCATAAAGGGCAGCTGCAAAGCCTCTGTAGGTTTCTTCATTATCAGGCAGAGAAAATTCTCTTTGGAAATAGCGGTAATAGACGTCCCATCTGCTGGCTATTACAACCTTATCCCCATAATTAAGCTTTGAGAGCAGGGTTGTATAGATTTTATAAAAGCTCTGTCTTTCCTGCTGTGTTGATACCACAGTCACCTTATAGTTTCTGAAATTTGAACCATAACCTATGGTTCCGTGCATAAAGGTAAAGAGAAGAGGCTCTGTGTTTATGTTTCTAAGATAGTAGGCATAGTGCTCCGCATGTGAATCACCTATAACAAGAGTGTGCACACTCTTGTCCTGATAACCAAGATGGTAGACAGGCACCCCATCTATAGTTGTATAGACACTGGGTTTTAAGTTTTCATTACTTACAGTATCTTCAGCAACCATAATATTTGCATTTTTATCCTCAAAGGAGGACAGGTGGTTTTTACCCTGAAGGCAGAAGACCAAAAGGGCAGTTAGCATAGTTACAAGATAAAGCTTAATAGTGGTTTTCTCTGAATACTGTTTTTTTTCAAAGAATTTATAGGAAACAATAGTCAGGATATAGACTATCGCTGCTGTCAGAAAATAGTCTCGTATGCGGTTGCCATAACCTGTACTAAAGATGAAGATAAATAAAGGCCAGTGCCACAGGTAAAGAGAGTAGGAGATTTTACCCAGATAATTTAAAGGTGCAAATGAGAGAACTGATTTTGGGTTTGCACTTACAAGAACCGCAGTGGTGCCTGCCACTGTCAGAATTGATGTGGATATATGCCAGGCTCCGTTTGAAAGATCTACCGTGAAAAAGGAAACAAGCACAAGTGCAATACCGCAAAGCTCCGTTGCAAATATCCTTACAGGGCTGTTACTGCACAGATAATTACCAAGTTTTAATCTGTTTAGGTACACTGCACTGCCTAAAAACATCTCCCAGATCCTAGTGTGAGTTAAAAGGTATCCGTTACCGTCTAAAGATGCGAAATATGAAACAGTAACAAGCAGCAGTACAA
>JBJEWX010000306.1:0-5840 GCA_051885275.1 Succinivibrio sp.
TGAACTGCTCGCGCTGAAGATTAGAGAGCTCAGTCTTTAACTCTTCAACTGACTTATTACGTAAATCGTTTGCTTGCATTAGATCACCTGCTTACGAACGAAGGTGGTAGTAACAGAAAGTTTTGCAGCTGCAAGACGGAATGCCTCACGAGCAACTTCTTCACTAATTCCACCGATTTCGAAAAGTACACGACCAGGCTGAATTGGAGCAACCCAGTACTCAACAGTACCCTTACCTTTACCCATACGAACACCCAGAGCTTTCTGTGTGATTGGCTTGTCTGGGAACACGCGGATCCAAACTTTACCTTCACGCTTCATCTCACGGGTGAAAGCACGACGTGCAGCTTCGATCTCGCGTGCAGTAATCTGTCCACGAGATGTAGCCTTAAGACCAAACTCACCGAAAGATACGATTGAGCCAGCGTATGCTAAACCCTCATTACGACCTTTCTGAGTCTTGCGATATTTTGTACGTTTAGGTTGTAACACTTATACTTCCTCCGTTACTCAGCAGCCTTTGAAGCTGGAGCCTCTTCGGTCTTCTTAGCAGCGCGACGACCACGACCAGGACGTGCCTGATTGTCATCACGACGGCCACGGCGACCTGCTGGAGCAGCTGCATTGTTACGGTCTTCTGTCTCTTCCTGAGTTAAAGGTAAGCCACCTAAAACTTCGCCCTTGAAGATCCATACCTTAACACCAATTACACCATAGGTTGTAACAGCTTCTGATAAAGCATAGTCGATGTCAGCACGTAATGTGTGTAGAGGTACACGACCTTCACGTAACCACTCTGAACGAGCGATTTCTGCACCGCCTAAACGACCTGAGACTTCAACCTTGATACCCTTAGCGCCTGCACGCATAGCATTCTGAATTGCCTTCTTCATAGCACGACGGAACATTACACGACGCTCTAACTGAGAAGCAATAGAATCTGCTACTAACTTAGCATCCAAATCAGGCTTACGGATTTCGCTGATATTAACCTGAGCTGGAACACCTGCAATTGCAGAGATCTTCTGACGTAACTTTTCAACATCCTCACCCTTCTTACCAATTACGATACCAGGACGAGCTGTGCAGATTGTTACACGAATGCTCTTTGCAGGACGATCAATCACGATCTTGGATACAGATGCGTTCTTTAACTCATTGGTTAAATACTTACGAACTGCAGAGTCGCTCTTGATATTAGCAGGGAAATTTGCAGTAGATGCATACCAAACTGATGAATAAGCTTTGGTTATACCAAGACGAATTCCGTTTGGATTAATTTTCTGACCCATAATTACTCCCTAACGCTATCTGCAACAACAACAGTAATATGAGAGGTACGCTTTACGATGCGATCTGCACGGCCTTTAGCACGTGGCATGATGCGCTTTAATGAAGGACCCTCGTCTACCATGATCTTAGATACAACTAAAGTATCGATATCTAAGGACTGGTTGTGCTCTGCATTAGCAATTGCAGAGAGCAAAACTTTACGGATTATTGCAGCAGCCTTACGTGGGCTGAACTTTAATAAATCCAAAGCTTTCTGAACAGGTAAACCGCGAACCTGATCTGCTACTAAGCGAGTTCTCTGAGCAGAAGAACGAGCATAGCGATGTATAGCTTTAACTTCCATTACATTAAACTCCTATTAGCCTTTCGCATCTGATGCGGTGTGACCCTTAAAGGTACGAGTTGGTGCAAACTCACCTAACTTGTGACCTACCATTTCGTCTGAAACGAATACAGGTACGTGCTGTCTACCGTTATGAACAGCGATGGTCATTCCAATCATCTGTGGAATGATAACTGAACGGCGTGACCAGGTCTTGATTGGCTTTTTATCGCCATTCTGCTGGGCCTGCAGTACCTTCTTTAGTAAGGACTCATCAATAAATGGACCTTTCTTTAAAGAACGTGGCATGTTATATCCTCGCTAATTGATTAACGGTGGTGAACAATGTACTTATCAGTACGCTTGTTCTTACGTGTCTTGTAACCCTTACATGGGGTACCCCAAGGTGAACATGGCTGAATGCCCTTGTTACGACCCTCACCACCACCATGTGGGTGATCGATAGGGTTCATTGACATACCACGAACAGTTGGGCGAACACCACGCCAGCGCTTTGCACCAGCTTTACCTAACTGAGCAAGCATGTGCTCACCGTTGCCGATTTCACCGATAGTAGCACGGCCATCAGCTAAAACTTTACGCATTTCGCCTGAGCGCATACGTAAGGTTACATAAGCACCTTCGCGAGCAACAAGCTCACAATAGCAACCTGCTGAACGAGCAAAGATTGCACCAGCACCTGGATTTAACTCAACAGCGTGAATTGTTGTGCCAAGTGGAATATTGCGCATTGGTAAAGCGTTACCAACTTTGATTGGAGCATCTGAACCAGAAACTACAACATCACCAGCTTTTAAACCCTTTGGAGCAAGGATATAGCTACGTACACCATCTGCATAGCATACTAAAGCGATGTGAGCTGAACGGTTTGGATCATACTCTAAACGCTCAACCTTAGCCTCAATACCGTCTTTCTGACGCTTAAAGTCAATTAAACGATAACGCTGCTTGTGACCGCCACCGATGTGACGAGTTGAAATGTGACCATAATTGTCACGACCACCGGTCTTACGCTTCTCAACAGTTAGAGAACGCTCTGGACCGCCCTTCCATAAACCTGGAGTCTTGATCTGTACGACATGACGACGGGCTGCGGAGGTTGGCTTTGCCTTAATGATTGCCATTACATGCTCTCCTTGTTAGTCTGCTGTGAGGCATCTTCAACATCAATCTGAGTGCCTGCTGGAAGAGTAACATAAGCCTTTTTCCAATCTGAACGCTTGCCAAAACCGTGTGCAGTGCGACGTACCTTACCCTGATAGTTCAAGGTGCGAACAGCTTCAACTTTTACGTTAAAAATTGTCTCAACTGCAGCCTTGATTTCGTCTTTAGTTGCGTTCTTTAATACCTTGAATACGATAGTATTCTTATCCTGCTGTGCAGCTGTGCTCTTCTCAGAAACTACTGGTGCACGAAGGATATTCATTAAACGAGCTTCTGACATTATTTTAGTAACTCCTCTTCTACTTTCTTAACAGCAGCGGAAGTGATAATTACCTTATCAAAACACACGAGGTTGTAAGGGTTGAACTTCTCAGAACGAGGCTGACAAACATCAACTCTGTAAAGGTTACGAGATGCTAAGAATAAATTCTCATCAACTGCATCAGTAACAATCAGAACCTGCTTTAAACCTAAGTCCTTCAGCTTGTTAACGAGGGTCTTAGTCTTATGGTCTTCAACTTTGAAGTCATCAACTACGACTAAGCGATCCTGACGAACTAACTCAGATAAGATACTGCACATAGCAGCACGGTACATCTTACGATTAACCTTCTGAGTCCAATCCTGTGGCTTAGCAGCAAATGTGGTACCACCTGCACGCCAAATTGGTGAGCGGGTTGAACCAGCACGTGCGCGACCAGTGCCCTTCTGACGGAAAGGCTTCTTACCGCCACCTGAAACCTCAGAACGAGTCTTCTGGGCTTTAGTGCCACGGCGTCCGGTGCTCAAGTATGAAACAACTACCTGATGCACTAATGGCTCATTGAACTCACGGCCAAAAGTACGCTCTGATACTTCTAGCTGCTTGTCTGTGCCAACTAACTTTAATTCCATTTCCTATTACCTCAGGTTAAGCTTTAACACTTGGCCTTACAATTACGTCGCCGTTATTTGCGCCAGGAACAGCACCCTTAACGAGAAGTAAGTTGCGCTCTGCATCAATGCGAACTAAGTCAAGGCCCATTACTGTAACCTTCTCAGAACCCATGTGACCAACCATCTTTTTGCCCTTGAAAACTCTACCAGGGGTCTGATTCTGACCTGTAGAACCTGGGACACGATGTGAACGTGAGTTACCGTGGGTATAATCTTGGTGTAAGAAGTTGTAACGCTTGATGGTACCTGCTGTACCCTTACCTTTTGACTGGCCGGTTACATCAACTTTCTTAACATCCTGGAATGCGTCTACTTTGATTTCGTCGCCAACTTTGTATGAAGCTAGCTCTTCATCATTTAAACGGAACTCCCATAAGCCGCGGCCTGCCTGTACGCCGGACTTAGCGAAATGACCAATTTCTGCCTTGGTCATACGACTTGCTTTACGATCACCTGTAGTAACCTGAATTGCGGTATAACCGTCATTCTCAAGGTTCTTTAACTGGGTGATGCGGTTTGCTTCTACCTGGATGACTGTTACTGGAACAGATTTGCCGTTCTCGTTGAAAACACGGGTCATACCAAGCTTGCGGCCAATTAAACCGATTGACATTGTACTATTCCCCTATTAGCGAAGGCTGATCTGAACATCCACACCAGCTGCAAGATCTAAACGCATTAATGCATCTACAGTCTTCTCAGTTGGCTCCACGATATCTACTAAGCGCTTATGAGTACGGATTTCGTACTGGTCACGAGCATCTTTGTTTACATGTGGGGAAATAAGGATGGTGTAACGCTCCTTGCGAGTAGGGAGCGGGATTGGACCACGTACCTGTGCGCCTGTGCGCTTTGCAGTCTCTACGATCTCAGCAGTTGAATGATCAATCAATCTGTGATCGTATGCCTTAAGACGGATCCTGATTCTCTGATTCTGCATTGCAGACTCCATAATAAATAAAAGAACATGAAACACCTGCCTTCTTACTTAACCTTTAGAAAAGATTTTGCAAGAGGAAGTGCTACTATTACCAATTTCTCCCAAAATTAGGGAGAGTCTCTTCAGCCGCATCATTATAGAAGTAGGGCTGGATTCATGTCATTCACACTTTCGGTGACGCATGAAAGTGCATACATTCTACTCCAGTTTAAATAAAAAGCAATACTTTTTTTTAATTGTCATATTTTTCAATCCCCTCTTTTCCAGCCATGGTTTTTAGAGTTTCCCTAGTTAAGCGATAATCGATGCTTGTCAGATCATTATGAGGATTAATGTCAGGGATTCCTTCAATGCCCATTACACTTACTAATGTTTCAAAGAGGAGATCGTTCGACCAGTATTTATCTTTATTACTCTTAAGGTTTGCAACCAGCTCTGGATTCAGATTTACATATTTATTACTAAAGTACATTATCATTGGAATACGAAGCATCTTTGAATTTACATTAACTGGATCATGACCTCCTACTATATTTGGATCTTCTCCATGATCTGACATATATACCAATGCCTTAAATGATGGGTAAGACTTTACCTTCTGATAAATCTCATCTAGAACATAATCAGTATAAAGAATCGTGTCATCATAAGCATCTTCATTATCAGACAGCCCATGAAATCTAAAGAATGCTGAAGGTAGCCTCTTGTCATATTTCTGATGGGATCCCATTAAGTGAATGACAACAAAATTATCCCTTTTATCATCAAACTTGGGAAATCTGTTTAAAAGCTCCTCGTCAAAGAAAACTCCCTCCATTTTAGATGAGCCATTTGTCCAGATCTCATGTTCAGCTGTTGATGCAATGACTGTTATTGGAGTTTCAAACACCCCGAATTTTCTCTGATTCGACATCCAGTATGTTGTAAAACCGGCTGCCCTTGCAATCTCCATGATTGAGTACTCATCTGTTTGACTGCCCTGCTGATACTGATTTTTTTGAGTCAGGGCATAGGAGAGAGCCTGTACTGTTTGAGGCCAGCAGGAAGACGTATTGGTAAACTGTATGCTGCTACGTTCATTTGTTAATCTGTCATCAAGTCTTGGAGTATTATCGCGCTCATATCCGTACGAATGCATGCGATCTCTATTTTGAGATTCTCCTA
>JBJEWX010000307.1:0-5734 GCA_051885275.1 Succinivibrio sp.
ATTTTTCCTGATTTATAATAATCCGGACCTACAAAGCACAGCCTCTTTGAACCTGGCAGATCATTATTCAGAAGAACCACAGGATACCCTTTGTCTGTAAGTTCATCTATCTTTTCCCGAATGAGCGGTGAGTCTACAGAGCAGATAACAAAAGCTTTGCATCCTGCAGCCTCAAGTTCATCAATTGATTTAATCTGAGTATTTACATCCCAGCCTTCCTGCTCCTTGAGGATAATATCAATTCCAAGATCCTTGAACTCGTGGAGTGCCTGATCTATTCCCTTTTTAAGATCATCAAAGAATGGTGAGTTGATGCTTGGAATACTGATCCCCACATAATTGATGCTTCTCTGGGCTGACAGAGCTCTTCCGGCTCTGTTTGGAATGTAGCCAAGCTCCTGAGCTAACTGTCTGATCCTCTCTGAAGTTTTTGCACTTACCTCATTCTTATCATTTAATGCTCTTGAAACTGTACCTATTGATACACCTGATGCTTTGGCCAGATCTTTTAGAGTTACGCTCATTATTTCCTCATCGAAAATTACGTAAACGATTACAATATTTATTTCTATTATTAGTCAATTTTACAATAAAATGCAGTTTTTTTACGGTAAATTTGCAGACTCCGTAACAAAAAAATCTCTTACTAATGCGCTTTACTACCCTAAACAGTGTTTTGCGCTTAATTGCGAATCAGTTTGCAGTACATCTTTTAGTAATGTTGGCACACTTTTTTTAAATATATTTCCTGTATAATTTCTTTATCTTTACCATCAGGATTAAATCATGGATGCAGCTGATAACAGCGGTAACATTTATCTTTTATGCGACTGTAACAATTTTTTTGTTTCATGTGAAAAACTCTTTAGACCCGATCTGAAAAATAAACCGGTCGCTGTGCTGTCTAACAATGACGGTGTGGTTGTCTCAAGATCCAATGAAACCAAAAAACTTGGAATTGCCATGGGCACTCCTGTGTTTAAAATAGAAAAGGAAATCAGAAAATTTGGAATTACGGTTTTCTCTTCAAATTTCTCCTTATACCTGGATATTTCAAACCGTATCATGACAACCCTCGCTGAATTCTCTGATGATGTTGAGATCTATTCTGTTGATGAGGCCTTTATCCGGATTTTTGGGATCAGCGACGAGGATGCACTGCAGCTTGCCTTCAAGATAAAAAACACTGTTGCAACCCGTATCGGTATTCCTATAGGTATAGGTATTGCCAAAACCAAAACTCTGGCAAAACTTGCTAATTATTTTGCAAAAACACATCCTGAAACTTCAAATGTGTTCTCTGCTCTGCCTAACAGCAACCGGCAGAAACTGCTTCTTGATAATCCCATAAGCGAAATCTGGGGAGTCGGAAAAAGACTTGAGGAACATCTGTTAAATGAGGGCTATATATCAGCTTTTGATTTGGCTAACGCAGATCCTGACTATCTTTCAAAAAAGTACTCAATTGTAGTTGGAAGAACAGTCAGAGAACTTAACAATATCGACTGCATTGAGAGTGCTGCAGATCCTGACAATCAGCAGCAGATTATGTGGTCAAGATCTTTTAAAGACAGACTTACCTCCTATGACGATATCTATGAGGCTATCTCTAACTACACTGCCTGTGCCTGCAAGAAACTGCGCTCACTTAACATGTATGCAACAGGTCTTGTGGTAATAATCAGAACCTCTTTTTTTGGTGATAAACCAAAATATGCCAATGAAGCCAGCATCAGGCTTGATTTTCCAAGCTCTGATACTAGAGTTTTCATCAGTGCAGCCAAAAAACTTTTAGACGGCATCTTTGTTGAGGGGTACGAGTATATGAAAGCCGGAGTTATACTCTATAACTTCACTAAAGACAGAACTTTTCAGGGAGATCTTTTTGAGAAAATTCCTGACGCAGAGGAAATCAAAAAGAGTGACTCAATCATGAAAACCCTGGATATACTTAATCAGAACAGCAATATTGTGTATTTAGGCGCTCAGAATCACAAAAACTTAGATAGAAAGTTTCTTGATCCTAAACACAAATCCCCAAGATATACCACCTCTTTTGATGAACTCCCAGAGGTATTTTAATGACAGACAAAAACTCTGCAGATTCAGTCATACTTGAAGAACTTTTCAAGTTTCAGGATATTAAGTATCGGGATTTTACCAGCAGATTATCCCCTGGTGTAAGCTTTATTGGAGTAAGGCTTCCCACCTTAAAAAAAATCTCTAAGTCTCTCTTGAAGCGTTTTAGCTGCG
Source organism: Succinivibrio sp. (assembly GCA_051885275.1). Taxonomy (GTDB): domain Bacteria; phylum Pseudomonadota; class Gammaproteobacteria; order Enterobacterales; family Succinivibrionaceae; genus Succinivibrio. Next base: position 2,254 of record JBJEWX010000307.1, read on the forward strand.
ATAGGATCACTACAAATATATCTTCTGATATGTATTTTGAAGAGCTTTATGTCAGAGGTTACTGCATAGCATGCTCAAGTATGCCCCTAAACATAAGATTTGAAAAGATTCAGAAATTTATTTCATGCATCCATGGGTGGAGTAACTGCGACAGCTTCTGCTCACTGCTTAAAGAATGCATCTCCTACAAAAATGAATACCATGAATTTATCATGAGTATTTACAGCTCCCCAAAATCCCCATATGAAATACGCTTTGTCCTAGTTATGCTGCTCATGTATTTTGCCGTTGAAGACAGATCCGAGGAAATCATAGAACTTGTGGAAAAGACAGACTGCTCTCACTATTATGTCAGCATGGCTGCTGCCTGGCTTATGGCAACCTTGTACTGCAGATGCAGTGACAAGATCAAGCTTCAGATCTTAAAATTAAAAACTGACAGACTGACTTATATAAGAACACTCAACAAGATCCTAGAATCAAAGCTACCAAGCTATGAGCAAAAACTGCATATAAGATCACTTAAAAAGGAACTTGGCAAAAACTAATGTCTTTCAAGCCATGCCTTAGCGTATGAGCAGGACTGGTCCTCTTTGAAGGAGAGGCTCTGCTCCTTTACAAAGGAGGCACACTCTTTCATAAGTTCTGATGCTATTCCTCTACCTGATATAGCCTTTGGTACCTGGGTTGTCAGTACATCTAACTTGCCATCTTCAATCTGATAACAGATGAAGGCTGTATATCCGTCTACAGTTGTGGAAAATGTCTTTTTGTCAGTATTATGCTCAATCATTGACACACCTCAGAAGATCATATGTCTCAAAAAGCTCCTGCTCACATAAAAAATAGTACAAAAACAGATTATTTTCCACTGTGCACAGATTTTAAGCATTTATGTGTGTTTACTCTCTTCTTTCTTTGAACGTTAGTCTGTCATGACTAAAAAAAACATAAGCATTATTACTGATAAGCTTGTATAATTAGCCTCACGGAAAGGTGGCAGAGAGGTTGAATGCACCGCACTCGAAATGCGGCAGTCGTCTTGACGGCTCAGGGGTTCAAATCCCCTCCTTTCCGCATGGAACCCATTTCTACTTATTTTCTTGTCTTCAAATTTGTTCCATAAATCGCATTGCAATCGCATTGAACTCATATTAAACTTATTTGAATCAATTTGAATTATCTTGTTATCAAGGCTTATGTGCAATTTGTATGCAGTTTCCGTTCCTGCTGCTACTCTTCTCAGGTGTTAAAAATTGCATACAGCCTTATCTGCTCTGGTGTTGGGTATGCTTACGATTATTGAGGTACGTGCCGCACGTCCGCAGAAAAGGTCTATATGTTAAATGATGGGGCAGGTCTGTTCCTTCGCGTTGAAACCAACGGCACTAAACGCTGGTTGTTCAACCGTTCTATGAAAGGTCAGCATGTTTCGAGGCTGCTTGGGTTGTTCCCGGATATGACGTTACGGAATGCAAGGCTTGAGGCACAGAAGCTTTCCGTGGAGCTGCGAACGCTTAAGGTCGTGAAGGCCGTCGATTTCAAATCTGTATACAAGGAGTGGCTGGCCCTTAAGAAAACTCAGATCAAGAACTGGCGCGATATCGATTTGCGCTTCCAGCGTTATATCCTGCCGGAGTTTGGATCTTTGAACTTTAAGGACATTACTCCGCTGGCACTCAAAGAGTCACTGCAGGCAGACCTCGGCAAGCGGGAAAAGCTTGAAACCATCAAGCGCATCTGTGGCAATCTGCGCAATCTGGAAATCTTCGCCTTTAATTCGGGGCTTATCGACCAGCTGCACTGGCAGAACCTGGCAGCGGTGTTCCCCGCTCCTTCTATAAAACTCAAAAACGCCACAGCGTCAGCTATACCGAGTTGCCGGATGTTCTCTTCAAACTCAAGGTTGAAGGTATAAAGGCTCATACCACCTGGGCAGTGCTGCTTTGTGGCTTCTATACCCTGCTGCGTCCTGGCGAGTATACTGGCATGCGCTGGGATTGGATCGACTTCAAAAATAAAACCATCACTGTTCCTGCAGGCATCATGAAAATGAAGCGTGAGCATGTGGTTCCAATGTCGCGGCAGCTGATTGCCCTTCTAAATGATATCCCTCGTACCTCCGATTATGTTTTCCCTTCTCCTCAAGGCAAGGGTGACCACCCTGTCAGCACGAATTCAGCCTCTCAGTTTATCCGCCGGAACGGCTTCGCTGATATCCTGGTACCTCATGGAATTCGTGCTATCGGTCGCTCCTGGATGTTCGACAATGCGATCCCGTTTGAGGTGGCAGAGCTTTGTCTGGCTCATTCTGTTGGATCTTCAACCGTCCAGGCCTACGTCCGTTCAGACCGTCTGGAAGAACGCCGTGATGTCATGCAGCGCTGGTGTGATTACGTGGAGGTCTGCATGAAGGGAGGCGCAGATTTGCTTTTATAATGTTGCAAAGGTCTGTATTTAGAATCGATTATAAAAAGTGATGGTATGAGACATTTAGCCGGTAGCTGGTGGATTTGATGAGTGTTTTCGGCGAAGATTGGGGCGGAGACAGATTTTAAGACTATAACAGTAAACAGCCCCTTACAAAGAGGGGCTTATTTTTTTTTGTGTAATCCATTTTACTGACATCAGTAAAATGAATGATATCACGCATGCATGTGCTTTACGCGGTCTTTGACTTCGGCTAGTTTTGCGTCGTTGAAACGGTCTAAGGTTCCTACAAGATAACCGGTAACACGTCTGATGCGCTCAAACTTGACACCTTCACCTACAATACCATTAACAGCGTGTAATCCTGTGTACATAATGCACTCCTTTATAGTGTCCTAAATCAAATAGTTAAATTTTTCTATATTTACCAAAGCGTTTTGAGAATGTAATATTACACATTAGAAAATCGTTGGAGAAGAGATATGAAATATAGAATAGGTCTTCCATTTTGGAAACAAATATATAAATTGTTTGGTGTAACCTTATCATATCGCTATGATATTTTTAGATCAAAAGAAACAGGGTTAATTTATGGCTGTAGTCCTGATATTAAAGGGCTTAATGCAGAGGGTAAAACTGTTCAAGAAGTAATCGAAGCTATTGAAAGTGGAGCTTACGATCTAGTAAGACTTGACCTTTATGGAGTAGATGACGAAAAGGATCATCCAAAAATCTCTCCTAATGGGATTATTATAGGTGCACTTTCTTAATGAACGGTTATTACAAAATTGTCATTGAGATCTTAAAAGAACATGGTTACAGATATTATCGTAACGGTAAAGGCTCCCATGAAATTTGGATTAAACAAGACGCTCATGGAAAACTAACAGGTCGTGTTCAAATTCCTACACATCTAGCAGATAAACATTTTGCTCAAAAACTCTTACGAGATATTGGCATTACAGACAAAGTTAATTAGTTATTATAAAGCCTCTATTAGTATGGCCCCAGAAATTGATCACTTAAGTTTCTAGGTCATACTAACAGAATT
>JBJEWX010000308.1:0-5681 GCA_051885275.1 Succinivibrio sp.
GGTTCTGACTTTGTGGAGATGTTCGTAGGTGTAGGTGCCTCCCGCGTAAGAGATATGTTTGCACAGGCCAAAAAGAATGCTCCATGTATCATCTTTATTGATGAGATTGATGCGGTTGGCCGCAAAAGAGGCGTTGGTATGGGTGGCGGTCATGATGAGCGCGAACAGACCCTAAATCAGCTGCTAGTTGAGATGGACGGTTTTGAAGGTTTTGAAGCTGTAATTATCATCGCAGCAACTAACAGACCTGATGTGCTTGACCCTGCACTTTTACGTCCAGGCCGTTTTGACAGACAGGTTGTAGTCGGCCTTCCTGATGTTCGTGGTCGTGAGCAGATTTTAAATGTTCACGTAAAGAAAGTTCCATTAGGCAAGGATGTTGACACTGCTACCATCGCAAGAGGTACTCCTGGTTTTTCAGGTGCTGAGCTTGCAAACCTCGTAAATGAGGCTGCATTAAATGCCGCCCGTCATAACAAGAGAGTGGTCAGCATGCAGGAATTTGAGGAAGCTAAAGACAAGCTTCTGATGGGTGCTGAGCGCAGAACCATGGCCATGAATGAGCATGAAAAGATCAACACAGCCTATCATGAGGCAGGTCACGCAATTGTAGGTAAACTTGTGCCTGAGCATGATCCGGTCTATAAGGTTTCTATCATTCCAAGAGGCAGAGCCTTAGGTGTAACCATGTATCTTCCTGAGCAGGATAAGGTATCACAGAGCAGACTTGGTCTTATGTCAAATATCTCAACTCTGTTTGCCGGAAGAATTGCTGAGGAGCTGATGTTTGGTACTGATGCTGTCACCACAGGTGCCTCAAATGATATTGAAAGAGCAACACAGATTGCCAGAAACATGGTTACAAGATGGGGCTTTTCAAAGAAACTGGCACCTATGCAGTATGAGAAGGACAATGACGGTTCAATGTACCTTGGTGGTTCTTCAACCTCTATGATCCCTATGTCAGATGATACTGCTAAGATTATTGACGCAGAGGTCACACAGATCATCAACAGCTGTTATGCAAAGGCTAAAGAGCTTTTAGAGAGCAACAGGGATATTCTTGAGAACATGAAGGATGCTCTGCTTAAGTATGAAACCATTGATGCCGATCAGATTGATGATCTGATGAACCGAAGAGAGGTAAGACCTCCTCGCCTGACAGGTGAGAGCAAGAACCGTAAAGAGGATCAGTCTGAAAAGTCTAATGACAAGGACTCCTCTGATAAAGGATCTCAAGCTGATTCACAAAACCCTTCATCTGAAAGTGTCAAAGATATGCAAAGTGAGGAACAAAATTCCAAGACTGAGATATCTGACAAAGACACAACTGAATCTACAGACGATAATAAGTAATAAGTTCAGTAATCTATTAGAGGAAATCCTAAACAGGGATTTCCTTTTCAATAAGGATGTCTCCTATGAAACTTAAACTGGCAAAAAACAGAGTATTCGACTTGTCTGTAACAAAAGTTATGGGAACAATTGCTCTGTCTGAAAATGATAAGAGATCTATTGACGATCTGGTAATGCTGGCTAAAAGTTTTGTCAAAGCCGGAGCGGAACTGCTTGAAGTTGGAGCAAGGCACTCCCTCGGATCGGTAAATGAGAACCGGGTAAACTCTGTAATCGGAGCCATTATTAACAACGTTGATGTTCCGGTGGCTATCAACTCTAACAACTCTCAAGTGATTGATCTGGCTCTTAGGGCTGGTGCCTCTATGGTGATTTCTACTGACGGTCTAAGAGCACCAGGCGTTATTGATTTATTAAAGTCAGTAGATGTACCTATCTGTCTTCACTATGATCAGAGCAGCAGAATTGATGATGATGCAGACGTGGTAGCATCAGTTTCGGAGTTCTTTTTTGAAAGAATAGATGCACTTTTAGAGAGTGGAATACAAAGAAAAAGACTTCTCATTGATCCTTCAGTGGTCAATGCCTCAATTGGAAACAGGCTTAAGCTTTTAGGACGCCTTGAATCCTTTAGCAGCTTTGCTCTTCCAGTATGTATAGCTTTACCCCGTCAGATCCCAGATGAGGATCGTTTTATGAAGGATAATCACGTACTGACCTTAACGGCAGCTCTGTTTTGTTCCTCATGTAAAGCTGTTCAGATAATAAGAACCGCTGATGTAAGCGAAGTTGCAATTGCCATTGGTTTTTGGCAGCTTATGTCAAGCAAAACCAAACCTTTTAAGCTATCAAAAGTTATTGTTAGACGTCTTAGGAATATGCGTGATGCAATCCATGAGTTTAAGACACGTAAACAGCAGTAGTTTTAAGGTGTTAATAAAAGTTAATTCTAAAGATTAGCAGGTTACAAAGATGAATAGAAAGTATTTTGGCACAGATGGCGTTCGCGGTAGAGTCGGACAGTATCCTATTACACCAGATTTTGCAGTAAAACTAGGCCTTGCGGCAGGCAAGGTTCTTGGAAAGAACCATGGTGGAAAAGTTATTATCGGTAAGGATACCCGTCTGTCAGGCTATATGCTGGAAGCAGCTTTGGAATCTGGTTTCTCAGCTGGCGGTATGTCTCCTGTAATGTTAGGACCAATGCCTACTCCTGCTGTAGCTTATCTTACCAGAGCTTTCAGAGCCGATCTTGGTGTTGTGATCAGTGCTTCTCATAACCCTTTTTATGATAATGGTATCAAGTTCTTTTCAGCTCATGGAACAAAGCTCCCTGATGAAGTTGAGCTTGAGATAGAAAAGGTTTTAGACTCTGAGGATATTCCTCTTGCCGCAGCCCCTGATTTTGGAAGGGCTTTCAGACAGGATGATGCTCCTGGTCGCTATGTTGAATACTGCAAGAGCACTTTTGGCACTCAGTTCAGTTTAGATGGCATGAAGATTGTCTTAGACTGTGCAAATGGTGCAACCTATCATATTGCACCTTTGGTTTTCAGTGAGCTTGGCGCACAGGTAATTACAATTGGTGATGCTCCAAACGGCACAAACATAAACGATGGTGTAGGTTCAACCCACCCTGAGGCTCTGGTTGCAAAGGTGCTTGCAACTAAGGCAGATCTTGGAATTGCATTTGATGGTGACGGTGACCGTGTACTTATGTGCGACAGACATGGTGTACTAAGAGACGGTGACAATCTTTTGTATATCATTGCCAATGATACTAACAAGAGAGGCCGATTAAACGGCGGTGTGGTCGGAACACTAATGACAAACCTGGGTCTTGAGCTTGCCTTAAAGAGAGAGAATATTCCTTTCTCAAGAGCAAAGGTTGGTGATCGCTATGTAATGGAACAGCTTTTAGAGAAAGGCTGGAAATTAGGTGGTGAGAACAGCGGGCATATAATCAGCCTCAATCATGCAACTACAGGTGACGGTATTGTTTCTTCTCTTCAGGTTCTAAAGGCCTGTATGTATGAGCAGAAGAGTGTAGAAGAATTATCAGAAGGTCTGATTATGTATCCTCAGGATCTTATCAACGTTCGCCTGACAGCAGGGCTTGATGTAACTACTGATGATAAGGTTCAGTCAGTTGTAAAAGAGGTTGAAAGAGAACTTGGGCAGAATGGCCGAGTACTGCTTCGTAAATCAGGTACTGAGCCTGTTGTTCGCGTAATGGTCGAAGGCGAGGATGCAGCTGATGTTCATACAAAGGCTCAGAGAATTGCCGATGTAATCATTCATCAGTCAGGCTGTGAAAATGCTTGAAAAAAAGCATAAATATTAGTATCATCATTCGTCAGTTTAAATACGCAGAATAGGGCGCGTTATTATGTACGAAGTAGGAATTGTTGTTTTATTACTAGTTGCAATTGCAATGATTGCACTGATCCTTGTTCAGCAAGGCAAAGGCGCTGGCATGGGAGCTTCATTTGGCGCTGGTGCTTCAAATACAGTTTTTGGTTCAGTAGGCTCAGGAAACTTTTTAACCAGATCAACCTGGACTCTGATTATTCTTTTCTTTGGTATCTGCCTCTTCTTAGGCTATCTGCAGAAGCCACAGGACAGACAGTCTGGCTTTAGCAACATTGGTGATGCTCCTGCAACTGAGTCAGTTGAGCAGACTGTAGTTAATACAGATGCACCTGTTGTAAACACTGATGCTCCAGTTGTATCTGATTCAACTGATGCACCAAAGGCTGATTAGTAAAGATTTTCACAAGTTTTAAAACTCATCTTAGTATGACCCCGTTATTGATCACCTGATTGATAGCGGGGTTTGCTTTTGTGATAACTTATGAACAAAGGTTGTTTGTGGCTAAAAGATAAGATGTCTTGTGGGGGTTATGATTTCATTAAGGGGCATATCCCAGTTTTCAACAGGGACTGACTCTAATTCCTGAAAATCGTAGGCAACACCTATAATCAGACACTTAGCTGAAACTTTTTTTAACATTCTGTCATAGTATCCGCCACCCATTCCAAGTCTGTTTCCCTTTTTATCAAAAGCGACCAGTGGCACAATCAGTGCTTCAAAACATTCTGGAGGTAAATAGTTCTCCTCTTTGTTCACAGGCTCAAGAATATGAAAACGGTTTTCAATCAGCTCCTCCCCCTCTGTATAGCGGTAAAAGTCCATATGTCCTTTTACGTTAACATCCATAAAAGGCAGACCTAGGAGGTGCTTTTCCATAATATATTTATTTATAGGGGCAGTGGATAGTTCCCCGCCTAAGCTTAGATATGAGCCCACTACTCTTTGCTTATTGAAAAATTCGTGAGCTCTTAGTGTATCAGCAACTATCTGACCTGATGAAAACGCCTCAACAGGGGGAACAAGTCTGCGTTTTGCCAGGATTTCCTGTCTTTTTGAGTTTCTTAATTTTTTGCTTTCGGATATGCTACTCATTTTTATCTCTTGATAGGGTTGCTTTCATTTTTTCAATAAGCTGCTGAGCTTTCTTTTCAAAAGGTCTTTGTGTACTTCTCTCTAAAATAAGAGAGCTCTGGGCCTCTATAGCCAGCAGGATAGCTACAAAATCTGGAGTTAGGGCAGGATTATCTCTCATCATTGCTGAAGCTTTTTTCTGAATTTCCTCAATTGCCTCTTGCAGACACTTTTTCTGCTTTTGAGTACATCTTAGATTAAAACTCTTGCCAAATAGATTGCATTCAACTGTTTGAGTAAGATCTGTATCTTCCATGTCTTATCCTTAATGCAGTTAATCCCGTCTTTTACAGACTTAATCATATGATCATTATACATAATTGAGCAGAAGGTTTTCTGAAACCGATTTGCCGTACAGGAATAAACATAATCGCCTAATGTAAGCATACTTGTTTAATTTGTGGCGGTTTAGGGATTGAATAAAAATACACATTAATATCAGTTTTGGAAAATTTCTATTAAATGATAGAATGTGCAGATAAATCAATTTTGCTTTTGAATTTAATATTTATGACTGAGAAGTTACAAAAAATTTTATCCCGCGCAGGAATTGCTTCAAGACGTGCCCTAGAGCAGATGATTGATGAGGGCAGAGTTACCGTAAACGGAAAAACAGCCTCAATTGGTGACAGATTCGAGGCTGACAGTATTTCTGTGAGAATTGATGGAAAGGAAGTTCTGTCTCCTGACAGTTCTTCAGTATCTTGCCGAGTGCTTATGTACCATAAGCCTGAAGGTGAACTTACAACTCTTTCAGATCCAGAGAACCGCCCAACAGTTTTCGATCATATACCAAAGCCACCTGCAGGCAGGTGGATCT
>JBJEWX010000309.1:0-5666 GCA_051885275.1 Succinivibrio sp.
ACCAAAGCAGTTAAGCCATCCACGGACAAGCTCTGGATGTTTTACGGCAACAGAGCCTACAACAACTCTGTAAACTCCTATATCCAAAAGATTCTCTATATCAAAGGAGCTGCGGATACCGCCACCGGTCTGAACAGGAAGAGGGGAAGCTTTTACGATTTTTGAAATGAGTGCTCGCTGTCTTTTTACGGGATCTTTTGCGCCGTCAAGATCAACAATATGAATCAGCTCAGCTCCCTGATTGGCAGCATCATTAATTCTTTTAACAGGATCTAGATTGAAAAAAGTCTTCTGAGCAAAATCGCCCTGTTTAAGTCTGACAACGTGACCACCGGAAAGATCTAAAGCAGGAATAATCATTAAATCACCTAGAAATTATTCAAGAAATTACTCAAAAGCTTTTCACCTGCATGAGAGGATTTTTCAGGGTGGAACTGAACCCCCATAAAATTATCCTTGCCTATTGCAGATGAGAAGGGTACGCCATATTCAGTAGTACCAATTGTGTACTGACCAACCTGCATAGCAAAAGAGTGGTCAAAGTAGAAATAGGAATTCTGTCTGATTCCCTCAAACAGAGGGTGTTCAGTATGAAAGACGGTATTCCATCCCATGTGAGGTAGCTTAAGTCCAGTATCAGGCAGCTTTACTACATGCTCATTTACAATATTAAGGCATGGAATTGACTCATCTTCTGACTCAAGAGGAACTTCAGTAGACAGAGCAGATTGAATCTGCATTCCAAGACAGATGCCTAAAAGAGGTTTTTTATTGTTTACAACAAAGTCAAACAATCTGTACTTCTCAATGCCATCCATAACAGCACAGGCGGTTCCAACACCAGGCAGAACCAGTCTGTCAGCATTCTTCATTTCAGTTACATCAGAGGAGACGATTGCATCGTAACCTAGTCTTTTGAAAGCCTGCACCACTGAATTTAGGTTTGCAGAGCCAGTGTCAATAATGTAAATCTTCATAGAGAACCTAAAGCTTTCCTTTTGATGAAGGCAGTTCATTTCCATGACGGGCAAGCGCAACTCTCAAGGCTCTGCCGAAAGCCTTAAATAGAGCTTCAATCTGGTGATGAGCATTACCATCTGATACGTACATATGAAGAGTAAGCCCCATAGCAACTGCTAATGATTCAAAAAAGTGAGAAACCATCTGTGATGGCATCTGACCTGCATAGTCTCTGCTAAAGGCTGCCTTAAAGTCAAACTTTACATGAGGTCTTCCAGAGATGTCCAGCGCAACGGTAACACCGTCATCATTAAGCTCCTCTGAAAAAACCTGAGCATATACCTCATCCATAGGCAACACAAAACCAAAGCGACCGATGCCTCTCTTGTCTCCAAGAGCCTTAAGGATAGCCTGACCAAGAGCAATACCGGTATCTTCGATAGTATGATGCTCATCAACGTAGAGATCACCTGTAACTTTTGCGTCAATTGAGATTGCAGCATGAGTTGCTATCTGATCTAACATATGATCGAAGAAACCAATTCCGGTATCAAAGTGTGAATTGCCTGCATGGTCAAGATCTACGGCAATTGAGATTTTTGTCTCTTTGGTATTTCTTTCAATCTTAGCTTTACGATCTTTTGAGCATAATTTATCAGCAATACAATCCCAGTTAAGTCCAGAGGCGCCGTATCTAATAGGAGTGATCCCCATATTAAGCCCCATCTTGACATCAGTTTCTCTGTCACCTATGAAATAAGAGTTGGCTCTATCCCAGGAGGTGTCTTTTAGATATGAGAGAACCAGTCCAAGTTCTGGCTTTCTGCAGGAGCAGTGATCTTCAGGTTTGTGAGGACAGATCAAGACCTGTTCAAAGGTGATTCCCTGACTTGAAAGGGTGTTCAAGATCAGTTCATGAGCAGGTGTAAAGGTATCTAAAGGAAAAGAATCAGTTCCAAGACCATCCTGATTTGATACCATCACAAAGGTGAAGCCATTATCCTTGAGTTTAAGAAGTGCGGGAATAACGTTCTTTTCAAAAGTTACCTTAGAGAGGGCATCTACCTGATAATCCTCAGGCTCTGCCACTAAGGTACCATCTCTATCAATAAAAAGATATTTCTTCACCTTAAATCTCCAGTGCCTTCATATAGCGGAGCATCTCTTCTAGTTCAGCTTCAGATCCTATTGAGATCCTCACGCAGTTCTTAAGACCTTTTTTGGTTTCAAAGGAACGCAGAATTACACCCTTTTGTGCCATGGCACTGAACAGAGCAGGACCATCTGTAAATTCAACCAGGCAGAAGTTTGCATTTGTAGGAAAAACTCTTTTTACAAAAGGTAATGCCTGTAATTCCTGTATTAGAGACTCACGACGCTCATTGCACTTTTGGGCACGTTCCAAAGTCATCTTAACCCCATGATCTGATAAGGCCTGAACTGCAATTTGAGCTACAGGATCACAGATTGGATAAGGATCAATCACCTTGAGCATAGCCTTGATTATTTTTTCATTAGCAAGTGCAAAACCACAGCGGATGCCGGCTAAAGCAAAGGCTTTTGACAGGGTTCTTGTGACTATTAAATTCTCATACTCATTGATGAGATAGGTTAAATCAGACTCCTGTGCAAATTCGATATACGCTTCGTCAAGGACAATCAGAGTCTCTGGTAGAGCAGTTAAAAGCTTTACTAACTCCTCCTTTGGGAAAAGAGTTCCTAATGGATTTGCCGGGCTGTCAATAAAGATTGCCTTCACGGTAAAGCCAGCATTATTCACTCCATCGATAAGCTGCTTTGCGCTTAACGAAAAATCTTCACTTCTGTCAGCTGTTGCAACAAGCACATTGTTAGTCTGTGCCGCAACCTCATACATGCCGTAGGTTGGAGGTGCAATTAAAATACCCTCAGTTCCTGCTTCACAGAAAGTGCGCACAATAAGGCCTATAGCCTCATCTGAACCGCGGGTCGCAATTACCTGACTCTTGTGAACTCCAGCATAATCAGCATATCTTTCGATTAGCTCTTCAGGCTGACATTCTGGATAGCGGTTAAGAGTTGTTGAATTTAAAAAATATCCCTCACTCTTTGGAGACTCATTAGCATTTAGAAAGTTATGGCCATGACCACCGATACGTCTTGCTGACTGATATGGAACAAGCTTTTGTACGTGTTTGGCGATTAACTTTTCAAAATTCATCATAGTCTCCTTTAAAGATCTTTTACTCTGACCACAACAGCATTCTTGTGGGCACCAAGTCCCTCAGCATCAGCCAGAGTAGTCACAGTCTTTGCAATTGCCTTTAAGCCCTCTGCAGATGCTTTTTGAACAGTAAAGCGTCTGCGGTAGTCATCAGTACCTAGAGCGCAGCAGGTTTTAGCATAGCCGTAGGTTGGCAGAGTGTGATTTGTGCCTGAGGCATAATCACCTAAAGATTCTGGTGTGTAGGCTCCAACAAAGATTGAGCCTGCATTTCTTAAAGCACCTAAGACACTTTCAGGATCAGAGAGCTGTAAAATCAGGTGCTCTGGTGCGTAACGGTTAGAAACCTTACAGGCCTCCTCGATTGAATCAACCACAATTGCGGTTGATTTTGAAAGAGCCTTTCTTGCAATTTCCTCTCTTGGAAGGGCGCTTACCTGAGTTTCAACTTCCATAAGGACAGTCTTTGCAAAAGACTCTGACATTGTAAGCAGAATTACCTGAGAGTCAGGTCCGTGTTCCGCCTGAGAAAGCAGATCGGCTGCTACAAAAGCCGGATTTGCCTTGTCATCTGCAATAACAAGAACCTCAGATGGACCTGCAGGCATATCAATTGCTGCACCGTTAGCATCATTAGATGCAAGTCTTTTTGCCATGGTTACAAACTGATTGCCAGGTCCAAAGATTTTTAAAACCTTAGGAACAGTCTGTGTACCATAGGCCATAGCGGCAACAGCCTGTGCACCACCTAAATTGAAAATACGTTTTACTCCGGCCTTTGTGGCTGCATAAACAATAGCGTCAGAAATAGGTGGTGGTGAGCATAAAATAACCTCAGGGCAACCTGCAATTTCAGCAGGAACTGCAAGCATAAGTGCGGTTGATACCAGAGGAGCTGAGCCACCAGGAACGTAAAGACCAACTGAATCAATTGGGTGGGTATGTGTTTCACACACTATACCAGGGTAGGTTTCTAGTTTTACACAGTTAGGAGTCTGAGCTGCGTGGAACTTTCTGATGTTCTCATATGCTGTGTCAATAGATTCTTTAAGCTCTCCGACAACACGGGCACAGGCAGCTTTGATTTCATCTTTTGTAAGTTCAATTGAATCGCCCTCGTATCTGTCAAGAGTCTTTGAAAACTCAAAAAGGGCGCTGTCGCCCTCTTTACGGATACGTGAGATGATGTTTTCAACAATTTCCTGCACCTTTGCTGAAGAAGTCTGCGCAGGTCTGGTTAAAGCTTCTTCTTTCTGAGTATCACTCAGATCTTTCCAGATTTTAACTTCCATCTTTAATCCTCTATAAAGGCGCACAATACCATGTGCACCTGATCATTATAGTTAGTCAAGCATTTTCTCAATTGGTACAACCAGAATAGAAGTTGCACCAAGTGACTTTAACTGCTCAAGAGTCTCCCAGAACAGTTTTTCACGGGAAACTACATGTAAAGCTACATGATCAGGACTTCCCTCAAGCTCGATAATTGATGGATTCTCGGCACCAGGCAGAATTGCTCTGATTTCTTCTAACTTGTTTCTTGGAGCATTCATCATAATGTACTTGCTCTCAACTGCAGACATTACGCCACTGAATCTCTGGATCAGAAGATCGGCTATCTGCTGCTTCTCAGGATATAAAGGCTGATCTCTACCGATAAGTACTGCCTTTGAGGTGTAAATAGTCTCAACTTCCTTTAAGCCGTTAGACTGCAGGGTAGCACCGGTACATACAAGATCACAGATAGCATCAGCTAAACCGGCGCGAGGAGCAACCTCAACAGAGCCTGTTAAAAGCACAGACTTGAAATTAACTCCTGCAGCTTTTAGAGCACGACGCAGCAGGAATGGGTAGGTTGTTGCAATCTTGCAGCCTTCAAGATCTGAAAGACCGTTCCACTGATGCTCTGTAGGTACAGCTACTGAAAGACGACAGTCACCGAAATTGAGTTTCATAACCTCGTTAAAACCGGTGTAAAGTCCGTCAACCTCACGCTGCATTGTGGTTTCTTCAAGAACATTCTGACCTACAATACCCCAGTCTACAACATGATCCATTACAAGACCTGGAATATCGTCGTCACGTACTCGCAAAATGTCGATAGGCAGATTTTCAGCATGTGCAAGCAGATGATCACGGCTAGCAGAGATTTTAATACCACTGCTCTTAAATAACTTTTCAGTCTCGTCTGTTAAACGTCCGGATTTCTGAATTGCAATACGCAGGCGCTTCTTTTCGCTGCCTTTATTTTCGCAACATGCTTTGCAAATACTCATAATAAACTCTTTAAAAATTTGAAAAAAAATAACAAAAAGAGTGCTTTTGCACTCAAGCTGAATTATTTTAGCACAAGTCACAAAAAAACGAACAGTATAGCTAAAATCAACTAGCTTATCTTGTACGTGTTCTTTTTTTGATCAAAAGACTCAATGACAGCAGATCCTGAAGAATACAGGATCTGCAGAAGAATGGATTATAAAGATGCCACTGTGCTCTTAACAAT
>JBJEWX010000310.1:0-5655 GCA_051885275.1 Succinivibrio sp.
TCTAAAAGACCTAGTTCAAAGGGACACAGACCACCTCCAAGATTTGTTCCAGGCGAAAAGATTTCCTGGAGAGAAAGAGCAATCATCTTCGTTCCTTATATGTGGATGATCCTCTTTTTCCTGGTTCCTTTTTTAATTATCTTCAAGATTTCTTTTTCCGTAACAGAGATCTCTATTCCTCCTTATTCTCCAATTATTACCTTTGAAGAAGGAGCTATGCAGATCATTCTGCACCTTGAAAACTATACTAATATCTTTACCGATCCTGATGGTACCTATATGAAGTCGTACCTGAAGTCCATTCAGGTTGCCACCTTCTCAACCATTCTGTGTCTTATCATTGGTTACCCTATTGCATGGGCCCTGGCATCTGCCAAAAGCTCGACCAGAAACATTATGTTCATCCTGATCATTATGCCAAGCTGGACCTCCTTTGTAGTTAGAATCTATGCCTGGATGACCATTTTAAAGCGTGACGGTCTGATAAATGATATTCTCATGACCATAGGTATCATTGATCACCCTATTCCTATGCTTCAGACTGATCTTGCCGTTTATATAGGTATTGTTTACTGCTATCTGCCTTATATGGTACTGCCACTGTTCTCAGCCCTCATGAAGGTTGACTACTCTTTAATTGAGGCTGCTCAGGATCTTGGCTGCCGCCCTGTAAAGACCTTCTTTAAGGCTCTGGTGCCACAGACAAAGAGCGGCATTATCGCAGGCTCAATGCTGGTATTTATTCCTGCAATTGGTGAGTACGTAATCCCAGAGCTTCTTGGCGGTAAGGACTCAATCCTAATTGGCAGAATCCTCTGGCAGGAATTCTTCAATAACCGTGACTGGCCTTTAGCATCAGCTGTTGCTATTACCATGCTTACCATCATGGCAATTCCAATCATCTGGTTCTTTAAGTCTCAGCGAAAGAAAGGAGCTTTATAATGTTGTGCCTAAAAAAAGAAACTAAAAGCTTCATTCTAAGAACCGTCATTCTTCTATTGGCTCTTACTTTCCTGTATCTGCCAATAATGACCCTGATTGTCTACTCTTTCAATGAGTCAAAGATGGTTACTGTGTGGACCCACTTCTCCCTAAAGTGGTACCACGCTCTGTTTAACAACACCGCAATCATTACTGCAGTGGGTATTTCTCTTACCATTGCCTTTATGTCTGCTGTGACCTCTGTGATCATCGGTACTTTAGCAGCCTTTGTTATGGTTAGAGTTCACAAGTTTTACGGTGAGAGCGCTTTCCTGCTGTTTATGACGGCCCCTATGATCCTCCCTGAGGTTATCTCCGGTCTTGCCCTGCTGCTTTTATTTGTTACTTTAAGCGATGTCATTCCGGTCTTCTCAGACAGAGGTATTATCACCATCTGGATTGCCCATGTAACCTTCTGCTCTGCCTATGCAACGGTTGTGATCAGATCTCGTTTTGTTGAGCTTGATATTTCTATTGAAGAGGCTGCAAAAGATCTTGGTGCAGGTCCTATAAAGGTATTTTTTGTGATTATCCTTCCTGCAATCATGCCAGCAGAGGTTGCAGCATTCCTGCTGTCTTTCACCATGTCAATGGATGATTTGGTTATCACAAGTTTCGTAGCAGGTCCAAACTCAACCACTCTGCCAATGTTAATCTTCTCAAGCGTAAGAAGAGGTCTGTCTCCTGAAATCAATGCCTTAGCATCAGTTATTGTGCTTGTGGTATCCTGCTTTGCCTTTGGCTCCTGGGTTTTAACTGTCAGAAAACAGAAACGAAAGGAAAGAAACAAAGCCATGGTTGTTGCAGCTCAGAGAAAAGAATCTGCAGTTCATATATAAATCAAGAGGGGAGCATAAAGCTCCCCTTCTCGTTAATAAAAAACTGTGAACTTTATTTTAAATTTGGTTATAATACGCTCACGTTTTTCCATCATTAATCGAGATATTTATGTCTGATTTAAAACTCTTCTCTGGTAATGCAACACCAGAACTCGCCAATGAAATTGCAAAATGTCTGTACACCAACCTGTCTGATGCAACAGTAGATACTTTCTCAGACGGAGAGGTTCATGTTCAGATTAACGAATGTGTTCGTGGCTGTGATACTTTTGTTATTCAGTCAACCTGCGCTCCTACTAATAACAATCTTATGGAACTGCTTGTAATGATTGATGCTCTGCGTCGTGCTTCTGCAGGCAGAATTACAGCTGTTATTCCATACTTTGGCTACGCCCGTCAGGACAGACGTGTTCGTTCTGCCCGTGTACCTATCACCGCTAAGGTTGTAGCTGATTTACTCTCTTCTGTTGGTGTTGACAGAGTTTTAACTGTCGATCTTCATGCTGAGCAGATCCAGGGCTTTTTTGATGTTCCTGTTGATAACTGCTACTCCTCAAAGCTCTTTGTTGAGGATATCAGAAGTCTGAATCTTGAGAACCCTTGCATTGTTTCACCTGATATGGGTGGTGTTGTTCGTGCAAGAGCTATCTCAAAGCTCCTTAATGATGTTGATATTGCTATCATCGATAAGAGACGTCCTCGTCCAAATGTATCTGAGGTTATGAATCTTATTGGTGAGGTAAAGGATCGCGAGTGCATTATTGTCGATGACATGATTGATACTGGAGGTACACTCTGCAAGGCTGCAGCTGCTCTTAAAGAGCGTGGTGCCAAGAAAGTTATTGCCTATGGCACTCATCCAGTACTGTCAGGCGCAGCTTATGAAAACATCAAAAACAGCGTTATTGATACAATCGTTGTAACCAATTCTATTCCTGCAACAGAGCAGTTTAAGGCTACAGGAAAGTTCAGATATGTGTCTTTAGCCCCAACCTTAGCTGAGGCAATCCGCCGCATCAACAATGATGAGTCAATCTCAGTAATGTTTGGTGATGCTGTTTAACTGTTTTATTAATATCTTTATTAATATCCATAAAATCAGGCCTGCCTGATAGAACTTTAAGATCCTTTAGTTCTTTGTGGGGAATAAAGACTATACAAAGGGCAGATTTCTGCCCTTTTGGTGTTTTTGGGACAGGCTTATTTATTACGCCATAGGCTATTCAACCTCTAATTTTTGATATATTCCAAATATTTTAATTTATTTCTAAATTTTAATTATCTTGTGTCCGATAATTGATATAGAGGTATAGCATAATGGCTTTAATCGATTCATCACTTATCAGCAACCACAGCTCTGAGGTTAAGTCCTATCAGAGTCACGTGCTTGATCTGACCTCTGTAAACAGAAGAGAGGATGATGAAAAGAAGAAAAATACCCTGCAGGATGACTGCGTAACCTTAAGTGGCAAAGCTGAAAGCAATTCTGATTTATTCTCCTCAAACAGATCAAAAGCTCTTAAAGCCTATAAATCCTTCTCAAAAGAGCCTGAATCTCAAGTTGAAGATCCTTTAGAAAAAACACAGGAAGAATCTTTTAAATCTCAGAAGGAAAAGGAGCAGGAGAAGGCTAAAGAAAACAATAATGACAAAAAACAAAATGGCGAATATCTGACTGATGAGGAGCAGAAAGAAGTTGAATCCATGAAGGATCGCGACAATGAGGTCCGTACCCACGAGCAGGCGCATAAGAATGCCGGTGGCTCCTATGCCTCAGCACCTCAGTATGAATATGAAAAAGGCCCAGACGGTAAAAGTTATGTAACTGATGGTCATGTAAATATTGATATCAGCAAGGAGGATACTCCTGAGAAAACCATCAAGAAGATGAAAACCGTCATTGCAGCTGCAAATGCCCCAGCAGAGCCTTCAAATCAGGACCGAAAGGTGGCTTCTCAGGCTCAGCAGACTCTCAATGAGGCTCAGAATGAGCTGAATAAATCAAATAAATCAGGCAAATCAAAATCAGGTGATGCTAACAGTACAGCAACTGCCACAAAGACTAAGGTTAAAGAGTTCTCTGCTTAGAACCAATCCTTTTTTAAATCATTCTTCCTTTTGAGTAGCTCTCAATCCAGTGCTGATTCCTCAAATTAGTGCAGATATAGTGTTTTTGCGTTTTGGTTGTATAATCACGGTGCACATTTCTTTTATGAATTTGGAGTTTTTATGGATCCGGTATATGTTGGAGCACTGTCTGTTCTCCCTCCCGTAATTGCCGTTGTTTTAGCACTGATAACCAAAGAGGTTTTTTCCTCTTTAATCGTGGGTATTCTTTCAGGAACCCTGATTTATACCCTTAAAACAGATGGTAATCCCGTGCTTGGAACCGTTCAGAACGCTTTGTCTGTAATGGGAAACAAGTTTGACTTAAACATTGTTCTTTTCTGCTCGCTTTTAGGTGCCCTTGTGTATGTCATCTATATGGCAGGAGCCTCAAAAGCTTACGGTAACTGGGCTACTGCCAAAATAAAAAGCAGACGTGCCTCCCTGTTATCCACCTCTGCTTTAGGCGCTTTCATCTTTATTGATGATTACTTTAACTGCCTGACGGTTGGAACAGTTATGAGACCTATTACTGACAAGTACAGAGTCTCAAGAGCAAAGCTGGCCTATATCATCGATTCTACCGCAGCCCCAATCTGTATTATTGCCCCAATTTCATCCTGGGCTGCAGCAGTAGGTTCAAATCTTAAGGCAACAAATGCCTTTGATTCTGATCTTGCTGCCTTCTGCGCAACTATTCCCTGGAATTTCTATGCTCTGCTGTGCATTCTGATGGTAATTCTTGTATGCCTGTTCAATATTAATTTTGGACCTATGCTAAAAGCAGAAAAAGAAGCTTCGCTTAGTGCAGATAGCAGACAGGATAATACAGGAAAAACTGAGAGTATTGAGGTTAAAGGTAAGGGCCGAGTTTGGGATATGGTAGTTCCAATTATATCCTTAATTATCTTTGCAACTCTGGCAATGCTTTATATAGGCGGATACTGGGGTGAAGATCAGGCCTACCACACACTTGGTGCCGCCTTTGGTAATACAGATTCCTCACAGGCTTTGGTACTAAGCTCTCTAGGAGCTCTCTTTGTTTCATTTTTAATGCTTGTTCCAAGAAAGGTTATGTCCTTAAAAGAGTTTATGGATGGAGTTCTTCGCGGTGTTCAGGCTATGATCCCGGCTAATATGATCTTAACCTTTGCATGGACAATATCAGGTGTAACCCGTGACCTTCTGCAGGCTCCTGAGTTTATCTCTTCAATTGTGCAGAATGACATTGGTTTTGTAGGAGCTGTGCTTCCTGCAGTTATCTTTGTGATTGCTGGTTTCCTGTCCTTCTCAACTGGTACGGCCTGGGGTACTTTTGGTATCCTGATCCCAATTGTGGTGACAGTTGCTCAGGCAATTGATCCTAATGCAATGGATCTGACCATCATCTCCCTGTCTGCAACCTTAGCAGGCTCAGTATTTGGAGATCACTGCTCTCCTATATCTGATACCACAGTTCTCTCCTCAGCAGGCTCAGGCTGTGTTCATATTGAGCATGTGTATACACAGATGCCATACTCAGTGCTTATTGCTGTAAGTACTCTTGCAGGTTATATTGTAGCAGGTTTCTCAAGAAGTCTTATCCTAAGCTTTGGCTGTGCACTTATTACCTTAGGCTGTCTAATTCTTGTAATCTATACAAGAGGCAGAAAAAAAGCCGCCTAAGAGCTCTCAAAATCGAGTAGGGGGAGTTTAGGCTCGCCCCTCTCACACCACCGGACGTGCGGAT
>JBJEWX010000311.1:0-5635 GCA_051885275.1 Succinivibrio sp.
CCTGTGCAGGTTACTGTGGAAGGCGTGGACAATTCTGAGGTTAAAGCTAATATTGATGCCTATCTGATTACTCTCCCTGTTATCTCAAAGAAAAGAGCGGGAATATATGAGCAGGAGATTAAGTCAAAAATATCAACAGCCGTTCATGCCTATGGTTACTATCATCCTGACATAAAAATTAAATTTTCCGACAAGAAGGGCTTCTTTAGTTCTTCCATTAAGGCAATAGTTGATCTTGGAAAACCTCTTTTCATCAGAAACTGCGATATTCAGATAATTGGTGAGGGTGCCTATTACCAGTCCTTTCATAAAATAGCAGAACAAAGCAGAATAAGTTCCTACAGGACTTTAAGACACGGTGATTATGAAAAGCTCAAGGAAGATCTGAAAAAGAAGGCTTTTGAACTTGGTTTTTTTGATGCAAAGTTCATCACCTCAAGAATACTGGTGTATAAGGAGCAGAATGCTGCTGATATAGTAGTCATCTTTGATACCGGCAGCCGCTACTTTTTTGGTGATCTTGTTTTTGATGAAAACTCAAAGGAGCTCATAAAACCATCAGAAACGCTGGTTCCTTTTAAAAAGGGTGATTATTTTTCTCAGCAGAAGATAAATGAGTTTAACTCCAACATGTCTCAGACTAACTTTTACAGTTCCGTTGACATCAGACCTGTTGTTGAGAATATAAAGGATAAAAAGGTTCCTGTTGCAGTTAATCTTGAGAGGCAGAAAAACAACCTTTTCAGAGTCGGTTTAGGCTACTCAACTGACGAGCAGATAAGGGGTATTCTTGCATGGGATAAGCCACTTATAAATTCAAGCGGTCATTCCTTAAGCTCATTTGTGAGGATGTCTGGTGTAAAGCAGGATGCCCAGGCAATCTACAAGATCCCGTACAGGGATCCTAATCTTGATTATTTCTATGTAAAGTTAGCTCAGGTACATACTGATTATAATGATACTCTTTCAGATCTCTCACATGGCTCTTTGCATTATGTAAGCAATCTGTCAAAAGCCTGGAGAAGAGACTTTTATCTTGCCGTTGAGTATGAAAAATATACTCAGGCACTAGATCATGGTTATGGTTTTAATGTTATGCCTGGTATCAGCTTTTCAAGACGCAATACAACAGGAGGTTCTGATCCTAAGACCGGTTACAGCATTTTCTTTGACAACCGATTTGGAAGCAAACTGATATCCGATGAGGATTTTTGGCATACTGTTCTATCATTAAAGAGTATATGTTCTCCTAGTGAAAACACCAGACTTCTATTAAGATTTACTCAAGGTGCGATAATAGGCGCAAACCCAAAGGATCTTCCGCCATCCATGCGCTTTTTTGTAGGTGGAGAAAAGACGCTTAGAGGTTTTAGCTATCAGTCAGAATCTACAAGAGAGGTAGGTTTACTTACAGGTTCAAAGTACCTGACATCTGCAACAGTTGAGTTTATGTTCCCATTAGGAATTGAGGATGTCAGAGCATCAGTATTTTTAGATTCTGCTGTATGTACTAACTCCTACAAAGAGGAAAGCAATGTGCTCTTTGGTCCTGGTGCTGGTATAAGGTATATTACAGATTATGGAATTTTCAAGGCGGACGTGGCTTATGGTATAGATAATCATAATGATAAGCATCAGCTTAAACTGCATCTGTCCTTCGGCCCTGAATTTTAGAATATGAATCCGATGTGTAAAAAGATATTTAAATACTTCCTGCTAGCATTACTGTCATTATCGGCTGTGGTGTTCTGCGCACTTTATTATCTTTTAGCAACCACCTCAGGTCTCAGGTACACAATAGACAGGCTCAATACATATCTTGGCGAATATGTAAAAATTGATATAAATCCTGACAGTGGCAGTATTCTCAGGGGCTTTACCTCATCAAATCCAATTGACGTTCATGTTTATGGTGAGGTTGATGTAAGAGCAAAATCAATTACCATTGAGTATGATCTTTTAAAATATCTTGCAACAGATGCTGTAAATATAACTCTTCTGGATACTGATACCCTTGAGGTTGAGCTTATAGATTCTCTGGAAGATGAAACTGAAGAATCTGAGTATGATGATTTCAGGCTTAACATACCTGTACACATCGTAGTGGAGAGGCTGAAACTCAAAGATTTTGCCTATCTATCATCAACGGTAGATGTGAGGGTAAAAAAAGCTTTAATAAGTGCAGAGACTCAGGGAGACTATGCAGGAGTACGATCAGGTACCATCATAAATCCACTGGTTCATTTAAAATATGAGGGGGATGACACATCCTCAACCCCGCCAGCTAAGGTTCTGACCTTTGATAATGGAAATGGCGCCATTGATATTATCTATGATATTGATCTTCCTCTTGATGTAGGGCTGCATAAGCTCACTCTGAATGATGCCCGCTATTACATGGATGGCTATGATACCGGCCTTTTTAGCGCTGAGGTTGATGCGGACTGGACCCATTCGCTTTTAAGGGTTAACAAGATTAAGCTAGCTCATCAGCTTGGAAATGCCTCACTCACTGGCACAATGAACTTTACCGATTACTACAGCATGGACTTTTCCCTAGAGGGAAAAGGGGCTGTGAGTGAATATAACTTTTCTCATTATGATGGGGCTTTATACGGTCTTGAAGGTAAATTAAAACTTACCGGTAATTTAACCGACATGAATGTGGATGCCTCTTTAAGTGCTCCTTATCAGGTTTATATAAAGGGCAGACTCAATGCTCTTTCTGATTTTCTGCCATGCTATCTGTCTGTGGATTCAAAAAAAATCAAGTATCCTTTATCAGATAAGGTTTCCATAAAAGAGAAATCTGAAAAACTTTCCTTAAGTGGCTTTTTTGAAAAGCTGTCAGAAATTGAGGCGGGATTTGATCCTAATCTTAATAAGAACGAGCTTGCTGAGGGCTCCTTTACCTTTACGGATACTAAGCTGCTTTTGACAGGTGCTGTCTTTAAAGATATGGAGCTGTCCCTCACATCCTCCTTAAACGGACATGGTTTTAAAAAGCTTAACCTGGAGCTTGCATCAGCTCTTACTTTAGCAAAAGCGCATATAAGCCGTTTTAAGGCAAAGGGTCTTTTAGAAGACAAGTCTTTTGAGGGTGAACTTACCGGTGATTTTGAGTATGAAACAGATCCTGTATTTAAGGGAAAGCTATCACTTAGGGCTGATGATGGAGCAGGTTTTACTGATCTTCTGGCAGGAGCTGTAAAGCTAAGTTCTGATATAGAAGTATCCTATCAGAGCGAAGCTAAAGAGGTGGCCTTCTCAATCCCTAATCTTGATGCGGATTTTTATCTAAACAGGAAAAAATCTAAGCTTAGAATCAGGGAGCTGCACGGTACTGACAGTGGCAGATTTGAGCTTGGGGAGTTTAGGGCAGTTCAGGGGGACAGTCAGCTGTATCTTGCAGGCAGCATATCTGAAAACTCAAATCTTGATGGAAAGCTTGAATTATCTGACGCTTCAGCTGTGATAGAAGGCGCAAAAGGCTCAGTTATAGGAAGGATTAGCATAAGAGGTGCTTTTGACAAACCTCTAATAACCGTATCGGCAAGGACAGACAGACTGGCCTATGACAGTTTTGTCTTTTCAAAAATCATCATTGACAGCAGAACTGATCTTGCAACAGGAGAATTCAATTTCTCCGCAATTTCAAACTATTTCAGGTTAGGAAAAGGAATTGCCCCTTACAGGAAATGTTCTCTTGATCTGTCAGGAAGTATTGCAAATCACAGACTTACTGTTTCCTGCGGTTCAGATTCGGGAAGCTATATCACGGCAACCGGTGGTTTGAATCAGGAGCGCAAGCTCTATGAGGGGCAGATCTCAAGTATGATGATTGTAAGCAATGTCATAGAGCCTATTTTCCTGTTAGAGCCTGTAAGACTGTCCTACAATTTTGACAAAATGGCTGGCTCAATAAGTCCTATTTCCCTGTCGGACGGGGTTGCAAGTCTCAATATCAAAGAAAGCAGAATAAGTGGATCAGGAATTGAGACAGAGCTTGAGCTTAAGAATCTTAGACTGTCCAGTCTGAAGAGATATTTTCCAGAAGACAGCCAGATCACAGGCAGACTATCCTTAAGTTCAAAGCTTGCCTATGAGAAGGGGCAACCTGATATTCAAGCAGATCTCTGCATAGAGATGGGACTTATTGAATACAAATCAGCCCTTCTTCCATACAGGACAGGATTATTATCTGTTGACGTCAGGAAGAACCGTCTGAGTACATCCTTAGATCTGCTTTTGCAAAAAGATAAGGGGCACCTTAGAGTAGAAGCAGACATATCTGATCCTAGGGGAGAGAAAAACATCACTGGTGCTATCAGGGTTAATGATCTTGCCTTAGACAGTTTTATGCAGTCAGCAGAGGCTGTAAGTCAGGTTAAAGGTAAATCCAATATTAATTTAGACATTAAAGGTTCTCTTTTAAAACCTCTGTTATATGGAGATATAAGTCTTAAGGGCAGTGCAGTGCCAAGCTACAATATTGGAAGTGTTGAGGACTTTGATATACAGGTTAAGGCCTTAGGCTCCACAGGTTCTGTTGCAGGTTCCTTAAAGATCAACGGTGCACAGGCAAATATATCAGGAAATTTGGACTGGACACAAAAGGCTCTAGGTACAGTTCATTTTGATGCGGACAATCTTCCTTTGTTCCTGCTAAGCTACGGAGAGGCACTGACAAATATTCATACAACTGCAGTTTTAGATGAAAAACTCAGTGTTAAAGGAAATATTGAGATCCCATCTGGCATTATCAGATTCAAGCAGCTTGAAATGCAGTCAGTCTCTCCATCTAAAGATGAGATTTTTGTAGATGAGGGCTCAACTGTAAAAAATACGCTCAAGGCACTTAAAGATAAGGCCCTCAACAATGACATGAGTATTGATGTTGATGTCCGTATAGGCGAATCTGTAAAAGTTGATGCAATGGGACTTAAGGCAGATGTAAAAGGCAGCCTTAAGGTTTCGAAAAAATCAGAAGAGCAGAATTTTAAAGGAAATGGCAGTTTCTATCTTGAGCATGGAAGTGCTGATGTTTATGGGCATAAGTTTATAGTAAACAAGGCTCAGGCAACTTTTGCAGGCAGCCTTTTTGAGCCTAAACTTGATGCGGAGATAGTTGCGGATCATTCAACAATTGAGGATGAGGTTATAGCTGGAGTCAGGGTAAGCGGCAAAGCCTCAGCTCCTCAAATAGCTCTGTTCTCATATCCTGCAATGAGTCAGAATGAGATATTATCCTATCTGCTTTATGGTCATGGACTTGATAAAAACACCTATTCAGAAAATAAAGACAATTCTGGAGCTCAGCTGCTGATGTCTCTAGGTCTTGGTACTACAACAGGAATAATAAACTCTGTTGTAGGAATATTTGGAATGAATGGAGTTCAGATAGGATCATCTGGAAGTGGTGATGAAACACAGGTTGAACTTCAGACATATTTGACTAACAGGGTCAGATTATCCTACGGATATGGCGTATTCAACTCAATAAATGAGTTTAAATTAAGATATGAGATTATGAGAAAACTCTATGTTGAATATATATCTTCAATTGATCAGTCCGTTGATCTTATATACAGTTTTGAAATTGACTAGACTCAGGTGAAAATTTGAAATACGTATT
>JBJEWX010000312.1:0-5621 GCA_051885275.1 Succinivibrio sp.
TCTGATAATTAAGCTTACAGAATTCCTTAATCATATTCATGTTAAGGGTTTTGCCGAATCTGCGGGGGCGGATAAAAAGTGAATTCTTTATAGCATCGGTAATAAGAAGTTCTTTCAGATAAGCTGTTTTATCAACGTAGTAACCACCTCCGTTGATAATTTCAGCAAAATCCTCACCACCGGTATATAGTAAAACATCCTTTTTCATAAACGCCTCTTTACTGTTTCTATATAAGATTTTAGCACAGGAATTTAAGCTGATTGTGAAGGTAGCAAAAATCCAGTCATATTTATTGACAGGAATGTAAGACAGAGCTTTTCAAAAGCAAGGAGCACCGTTCAGTTTTAGGGATAAGCTTTATTTTTCTTATGCAGAATTATGGCAGGAGAAAAACAGTTTACAAAAAAATCCCGTCCCAAAAAAAACACCGTCAAAACAGCCAATTACCCTCAAAGATATACCATAAAATTCCTTATGTCCTACGGTATTGTCAGTATTTCTAGCTACTGACAAGACTTTATTCAGGATGTTCATGCCTGCATAATTTATAAAAAGTAAGGTTATGGCGTCAGGAACTGTTTTCTTAAATAATCCTCAAAATCGGGTCGGTCAAGTTTAAGAGGTGAGTAGTTGTTTGGTTTGTAGTCAACACTTACATTAATCCTATTAATTCCATTCCTCTTCACAGGATCTTTATCGTGAATATGTCCGTGATAGATGGTTCTAAAATTACCTTTTTCAAATTCCTGTCTAAGGTAACTTTCTTTTTTAGAATCGATTTCATCTAGCGGATAGTGGCAAAAGAAGAGATCTTCAAAAGCAATAAAGTCAAAACAGGCCTTAAAGCCAAGATTACTTATATAAAACCTGTTTGACCTTTGGTCATGATTGCCTTTAATAAGTAATCTTATGCCGTGGAGTTTTGCAAAATAGTCAGTGGCATACTCAAGATCTGAAAAGTAAGCATCACCTAAGATAATTACAATGTCTTTGTCGGAAACCAGATTATTGTAGTTTTTCAGGATCAGATTATCGCACTGCAATCTTCCAGCTTGTGAAAATTCAAAATCCTTTCTACAGTACTTGATTATATTCAGATGACCGATGTGAAGATCTGAAGTCAGAAATATCATTTATAGAAACCGTAATAAAATATAGTTACATAAATACTTCATGTCACTGTTCTGCAGTTAAAAAGTTACCTGGAATTCAAAAAGATATAAACCCCGTTATCAATTGACTAATCAATAACGGGGTTCATTCAAACATAGAGGGGAAAGATTAGAAACTAGTTATTCTGTTCCTTTGCCTCTTCAAGCTTATGCTCAAGGTAGTGAATACTTGCACCACCCTTAATCTCTACAGGATCTGTCAGCAAATCTTTATGTAGAGGAATATTTGATTTAATACCACTTAATACAAGCTCATCAAGGGCTTCTAAGCCACGAACACGAGCCATTTCACGAGTATCATCAAATACAATGAGCTTGCCCACTAATGAATCATAGTGAGGAGGTACCTTATATCCCTGATAAACATGGCTGTCCCAACGAACACCAGGACCACCTGGAACGTGAAGATACTTGATCTCACCTGGAGATGGCATAAAGTTCTTTGGATCTTCAGCATTAATACGGAACTCAAAGGCGTGGCCCTTCAGCTTGATATCAGACTGAGAGATTGAAAGAGGATTGCCTGCACAGACAGAAATCATTTCTCTTACAATATCTATTCCAGTGATCATTTCTGTGATTGGGTGTTCTACCTGAACACGGGTGTTCATTTCGATAAAATAGAATTCACCGTTCTCATATAGGAACTCAAAAGTACCTGCACCACGGTATCCGATATCAATACATGCCTGTGCACAGCGGCTTCCGATAGTCTCACGCTGTTCCTGAGAAATGAAAGGAGCCGGAGCCTCCTCAAGAACTTTCTGGTTGCGTCTCTGCATTGAACAGTCACGCTCACCTAAGTACACTGCATGACCCTGACCGTCAGACAATACCTGGAACTCAATATGGCGAGGATTCTCAAGGAACTTTTCCATATAGACAGCAGGATTATTGAAGAACATATCAGCTTCGCGACGGGTTAGAGCAATTGCGTCATCTAACTCTTCAGATGATCTTACAACACGCATACCACGACCGCCACCGCCACCGGCAGCTTTAATGATTATAGGGTAACCGATATTTTCAGCAAGAATTCGGTTTTCCTCAGGATCTTCACCTAAAGCACCTGCAGAACCAGGAACACATGGAACACCGGCTTTCTGCATTGCCTTTTTAGCGGAAACCTTATCTCCCATTAAGCGGATAGTATCTGCGGTTGGACCAATGAAGATAAAACCTGATTTTTCTACCATTTCAGCAAAGTCAGCATTCTCTGAAAGGAATCCGTAACCAGGATGAATGGCGTTAGCTCCAGTAGCTTCAGCTGCTGCAATAATAGAAGGAATATTTAAATATGAATCCTTAGGCGCAGCAGGTCCTATACATACAGCCTCATCAGCGAGTTTGACATGTAACAGATCACGATCTGCTGTTGAGTGAACAGCAACTGTCTTTAAACCTAACTGTCTGCAGGCTCTCAGAATTCTCAGTGCAATTTCACCACGATTAGCAATCAGAACTTTTTCAAGTTTCATTTTTTTGGGGTATCCCTTTATTACTCAAACTCGAATAATGGCTGATCAAACTCAACGGTAGAACCGTTTTCAACCAGTACCTTCTTGATAACACCAGCACGATCAGCCTGAATCTGATTCATCATCTTCATTGCCTCAATAATGCAAAGTGTATCGCCTTCCTTGACTGAGGTACCTTCCTCAACGAAAGGTGAAGCGGTAGGGCTTGCTGAACGGTAGAATGTGCCAACCATTGGTGACTTCATAAGTTTAGCTGCATCTGGAGCTGCATCCTGAGTTGCTGCAGGAGCAGGAGCTGCTGCAGGAGCAGGAGCTGCTGGTGCCACTGCAGGTGCTGCAACAGGAGCTGCAATCACAGTCTGAACAGCCTGGGCTACAGCTTTTTCGCGTGTAATCTTAAGCTCTTCTTCGCCTTGTCTTAAGTTGATCTCAGATACATCTGACTTAGATACGATTTCGATAAGCTTAGCTATCTTATGAATATCAATTTGCATGAAAAATATCCTAAATTAGTTGAATCTTAATCCTGACTATTACGGTCTAAAAAGCGCACAGCGCCTCTTAAAGCAAATTCGTAACCATCAAGTCCGAATCCTACAATTACTCCAACGGCCACATCAGACAGGAAAGATTTATGTCTAAATTCCTCTCTTTTATGAACATTGGAAATGTGAATCTCATAGAAAGGCATATCAATGCCAGCTAAGGCATCTCTTATAGCCACGCTTGTGTGGGTATATGCACCAGCGTTTATAAGTATGAAATCGACATTACTGCGGGAATTTTGAATTTTATCTACAATGCTTCCTTCATGATTTGACTGGAAGCACTCAATTTCAACATCAAGCTCCTTTGCAACCTTTTTAAGAGATTCCTCAAGATCATGAATAGTTTCATAACCGTATATTTCAGGCTCTCTGGTTCCTAAAAGGTTCAGATTAGGGCCATTTACCACCAAAATTGAATATTTAGACAAAATTAAACTCCCTAAAAATGAATTGGGGCATTTTATCATTTTTACAGGGAAGTGGCGCAAAAAATGTTAAAAATGGGCTCTTTTTCTGTAAAAAATCTTGAATTGGTAGTTTTTTTGAGTCAAACAACCTCAATTTCTCTTAATGAATTTAATTATTGAAAGTAAAAACCGCAAATTTAAGTATCACTTTATTCCAAAATTTATGATGAAGTACACAAAAAATGGTAGAATGCACATACCGTTTTTTTTCTTTTTTTATGTGGTTTTTAAAACTGCATTTAACCTTAACTTAACAACTGAGGAACACTCCATGAGTTTCATGAACAAAGCAAAATCAATTGCTGAATATGATCCGGAATTATGGCAGGCTATGAGTGGCGAGTGCCAAAGACAGGAGGATCATATCGAGCTTATTGCATCTGAGAATTATGCTTCTAACTGTGTAATGGAGGCTCAGGGTTCTCAGCTTACTAACAAGTATGCTGAAGGTTATCCTGGAAAGCGTTATTACGGTGGTTGCGAATTTGTTGATGTTGTTGAGCAGCTTGCAATTGACAGAGCATGCAAGTTATTCCACTGTGAGTTTGCTAATGTTCAGCCTCATGCTGGTTCACAGGCAAACAATGCCGTATATCAGGCATTATGCCAGCCTGGCGATGTTGTAATGGGACTTTCACTTGCTTCAGGTGGTCATCTTACTCATGGCTGTCCTGTAAATTTCTCAGGAAAGACCTATAAGGCAGTAGGCTATGAAGTTAATGAAAGTGGCGAACTTGACTATGAAAGCATTCGTCAGGCTGCTCTAGAATGTAAGCCAAAGATGATTATCGGTGGTTTCTCAGCATTTTCAGGCATTGTTGACTGGAAGAGAATGCGTGAAATTGCAGATGAGGTCGGTGCATATCTGCTAGTAGATATGGCTCACGTTGCAGGTTTAGTTGCAGCAGGTGTATATCCAAGCCCAGTTGATTATGCTCATGTAGTAACCTCAACTACCCATAAGTCATTAGGTGGTCCACGTTCAGGATTTATTCTGTCAAACTGCCATGATGAGGCAATCTACAAGAAGTTAAATTCAGCTATCTTCCCTGGCACTCAGGGTGGTCCTTTAGAGCATGTTATTGCTGCAAAGGCAATTGTGTTTAAAGAGGCAATGGAGCCTTGGTATGTTGATTACCAAAAGCAGGTTGTAGCAAACGCAAAACTTCTGGCAGAGGAAGTAATCAAGCGTGGTTACAAGGTAGTATCAGGTGGCACTCACAATCATCTGTTCTTAATGGACTTTATTGGTCTTGAAATGACAGGAAAGGATGCAGAGGCTGCTTTAGGCAAGGCTTATATCACAGTAAACAAGAATACAGTTCCAGGTGAACCTCGCTCTCCATTCATTACCTCTGGTCTGCGCATCGGTACCCCTGCATGTACCCGTCGTGGTTTCAAGGAAGCTGAGATCAGGGAACTGGCATCTATCATCTGTGATGTACTTGATAACTATCAGAATGATGATGTTATTCTCAAGTGCCGTGAGCGCGTTAAGGCACTTTGCGCAAAATTCCCAGTTTACAAGAACTAATCTTTTCTAACGGGAAATTAACTTGAGTCAAGTTGATAAAACTGACATTCAGTACATGATGCAAGCTCTTAAGCTTGCATCATGCGGCTTATACACCTCCTACCCAAATCCTGCGGTAGGTTGTGTTATTGTCAGAGACGGAAAAGTGATAGGTGAAGGCTACCACCATGCGGCTGGTCAGCCTCATGCTGAGATTATGGCTTTAGCTGACGCTAATTATGATGTAGAAGGCGCAACAGTTTATGTAACATTAGAGCCATGCTCTCATTATGGAAGAACACCTCCATGCGCACTAAAACTTGTAGAGATGAAAGTATCTAAGGACAGCCGATTCAGCAGCCCAAATTGGGATTTGTCAATCAATGGACAATTGTCCATTGTACATTGCCCTACAAATCCCAATTTTGACTATCGGTTTTAG
>JBJEWX010000313.1:0-5581 GCA_051885275.1 Succinivibrio sp.
CGATCTGATCATTATCGCAAATCGTTTGAAGCCTGTTTTTCTCAATCAGGCAGATAATTCTGCCAATTTATAAATTTTCAAATCTTTGTCAAAAGCCTTTTTTATGTTCAGGCACGACAAAGTGCCAAGGTTATCATCTAACTTTGGCTTTGCTCTTTCAAAATTTGATTCAAGATTAAAGCTTCTTCGCTTTGATTTTCTTTCTGGTTCTGGCGAACTTACCTAATGGAGTATCGTCATTGATTGTGGACTGAAAACCATTATCTTTAAGATTATCAGGAACATCATTTCCTGTTGGTTCAGCCTCTTTGTAAAAAAGTCCGATGAATCTTTCGTCATTCTCAATTTCACTCATATTCTGAGTAAAGAATGCCTTAAGAAACATGAATCCTACTTCAGTATCCTGAGCTACAATCTGCAGGGACTTGAACGACCATGGCTTACCCTGATAGAAAGGTACATTGTCTCTGACATAGCTTAATACGTTACAGGCAAGCTTTGTATAGGCTGTACTGTTGGTAATATAGCTTTTATTCCTTAAAGGAAGTGCATCCTGGCGGAATACAACATCAATTACCCAGTGTCTTGCTTCAATGCCCCATCTTTTGAGGATAATCTCGAGCATGGTTTCAGCAAACTTTTCATCAAGGCCGTCAGGAACAATAGAACTTATGAAATATCTATCCTCATCCTGCTGGCTTACATTTGAGCTTTTGAAACATCTGACTGTCCTTACTCTGATTACAGAATGGACATCTGCCCATTTCTTTGTAAGTTCAGTCCTTACAGCATGTTTCATCTCGATGATGTCTATCTGTTTGGTCTCAATTCTGCCATGCTCATCAAGAACTTTAGTTGCAGATAGAACTTCATTTCTGTATCTGCCTCTGTCGACATACTCAAAGGCTGTAATCACATCCTCTTCAAGCAGAGCCTGATTGGATTTCAGTCCTACAACGAAGTCTGCATCCGCATCTACTACAGCAGACACTGTACCAGGTCTAGTATTAAGTGAATCCCAGGTTACTATGGTATTTCGGAGATTAACCTTTTTAAGCATTGCAACAATTGCTTCTGCTTCATGGTTTTTCTTATCTACTATGGACTGACTTAAGGTTAAACCATAGGTTGATGAATAAAGGCTGACAACATCATATCCGCCATGCTTTCGTTCATCATTGTCGTTTTTACTCTCTCTGGTTCCTCTGATGTTCTGTCCGTCTGCTGCAACCACCTCTCTATCCTGTAGGGATATTGAGCCAACAGGTTTATCTGAATTATCTCTATGAGTAACAAAGTAATCTGTCATAAACTTAACCAGCTCATTGGAATCGATTATACTAACGACTCTTCTGATGGTCTGCTCTGATGCAACCTCGTCTCCAAGACCGTAGATTAAACGCTGAAGCTCTTTTACATGTTTCTGCCAAAACAGAACCTGCTCCCGACTGTTTTCATATCCTGATAATCTTGCCAGCAGTACTACTGTGGCAATTACATACAGAGGATAAACTATTCTCTCAGGTTTTCTCGGATCACTTAGATTAAGCTCTATAATTCTCTGAAGAAAAGATGCTCCATCAAGGACATTTAAAGCAGAAGGTACTTCTTTTGACATAATTACTATTCTTATCAATCGGTTACTTAACTATCAGAACTTAGAATATTAATTATTCAACAGAAATTTTGATCTTTGAATCACATTTTGAAAGAGCAAAATCAGTAGGCTAACTAACTGATTAATTTATATTAATTTTATTTGTCACAATTATTTATAATTGTGACATGCTTCATATGGTGTTGGCGCCATACTCTAAAATCTGATAAAATATGCTTTATACAAATAAGCTTATATTGATATTTATTATCTGGAGATAAGGTTTTGCTACGACAGGTTGCACTTGATACGGAAACAACCGGTAAATCTGATGATGGTACTCCCGGAGAGCACAGAATCATTGAAGTTGGCTGTGTTGAGATTATTGACAGAAAGCTAACAGGCAGGACGCTGCAGCTGTATGTAAACCCTGAAAGACCGGTTGATGAGGAGGCTTTTCAGGTTCATGGCATATCCAACGAGTTTTTAGCTGACAAACCAAAATTCAGTGAGGTTGCTGGTCTTTTAATTGATTTTATCCGCGGTTCAGAACTTCTCATTCACAACGCAAAGTTCGACGTTGGCTTTATGGATAAGGAATGGCAGCTGCTGGGCATTGATGAGCGCACTACCGATATGGCTAAGGTTATAGATACTGTGGCTCTTGCTATGAAGCTGTGTCCTGGACATCAGGTAAATCTTGATAATCTGTGCAACCTTTTTGATGTGGATAAATCAGCCCGTACCGTACATGGAGCGTTACTGGATGCGCAGATCTTAGCCGAAGTTTATCTGGCTATGACCGGTGGTCAAAAAGATCTTGAGTTTTCCGAGTCAGCCGGTGAAAGAGGCTCCCGCTGGAGCAGACCTTTAGGTGCAAAGCTTCCGATAATGCAGATTGAGCCAGACCGCCTTGCAGTGCATATAGATAAAATGATTGACATTGCTCAGAAGAATCTTTTGAGAAAAGATGAGGAAAAGGGAGCAATAGCCGGCTCTAACTGGTCTGCAGATTATGACATGCAGATGCTTATAAAAGGCGAGGATGAAGGCAAAAAGGATTTTGCAAAAAGACTTGCTGAGCAGAAAGCAATGCTTATAGACAAACTGCTTTCAGATGAGCAGAAAGAGCTTTTAAGAGTTTATAAACAAAAAGATCACGAAGCCTATGTTGAATGGGAAGATCGTGTTATGGGCAGAAAAAAATAGACTTTATTATTAGAAAAAACAGGGGAAACAAATGCTTTCATTTAATGTGCTTGATGATCTGAGACAGGAGCAGCAGGTTTTATCAGACTTCATTTCTAAAAAGGGAACTGCAGAGGAAATTGAGAAGGCAATTTCCATAATGGCAGACTCCATAAAGAATGGAGGAAAGGTAATATCAGCTGGCAATGGCGGCAGTATGTGCGATGCCATGCATTTTGCCGAAGAGTTAACCGGTAGATACAGAGACAACCGTCCATCCTATCCTGCTGTCGCAATCTGCGATCCAAGCCATATCACCTGTGTAGGTAATGATTACGGCTTTGACTATATCTTTTCAAGATATTTAGAAGGTATGGGCTTTGCCGGTGACGTATTTTTAGGAATATCCACCTCTGGTAATTCAAAGAATATCATTGAGGGCTGCAAAGTCTGCAGAGAGAAGGGCATAAAGTCAGTTGTGCTTTTAGGAAAGGATGGCGGAAAGTTAAAAGATCAGTGTGATCTTCCAATTATTGTTGAGCATGATGGCTATGCTGACAGAATACAGGAAGTGCATACCATGATCATTCATATTATGATTAGAGGTATTGAGGCCACTCTCAGGCAGGAATAGAGTTTTTTTTGTATCGGGCAATATGGCCCGATACAGCTGTTAGAGCTTAGTTCAGATCTGGAAAGGAAGCAAGCTGTGCCTGGAAATAGTAGAGCTCTTCATTAATGCGTTTCATTGCAGCCTCCTGTGCGCAGGAGGCGTTAATCTTTCTGGTATAAACCTTCAAATTTCCCTCCTTACTGAATTTATAGGCGTTGCCGTTTCTTTGCGAGTAGAGGGAACAGGCATATTTCTGTCCATGTTTTACCACTACTGAGCCATTATATGCGTAAGGGAAATTGCACTTTCTGTCTGAAAGCATATCGCATCCAAATGAGTAGAAAGTGTGCTCTGAGGTAGCATGATGCAGGATAGTTGCAATAATATCCTTGTGAGAGCCAAGCTTATTCTTTTTGTACAAAACCCCGGTTTTATCTATATACTGTTTTGGCATATAAAGGTAAAAGGGCACTGCATGGCCAAAAACCAGCTCGTCGGGGTGATCGGAGTATCCGATACCTCTAAGGTTATGATCTCCAGTTGCCGCAATATAGGTTTTAGCTGACAGCTGAGGATCATTTTTTACCTTAGATATAAACTTTCCAAGCTCGTCATTTGCATATCTGAAGGTAGCAAAGATGGTTTTGGTATTATTGTAGGGAAATCTGCTTAATACTTTCTCACCCGGGTCAATTTCCTTAACCTCAACATGCTTTGGCAGTCTGTATGGAGGGTGATTGGTAATAGAGAGAGTCATGATAAAGCGGGGTTTGTCATGCTTCTCCTTTAAGATTTTAAAAGTCTCTGCAAACAGGAACTCATCATCAATACCCCAGGCACCTGAAGTTGCCTCAGGATAGTCCCTTAAAACATTGCTTCTCTCAACAACTCTGTCAAATCCTATCTGACGCAGAAAATTATCGTAATTTCTCCATGAGGAAGTTGAAGCTGTGATAAAGATGGTTTCAAAACCTGCCTTTTTGAAACTCTCAACTATATTGCAGATGTATTTTTTGTTTGCACGAGCTGAAGTTGAAAGATTCAGATCGGGAACAGACAGCATCAGTCTTGTCAGACTGTCTGAGGTGCCGTCGCCTTCGGAAATGAAATTAGTAAAGAACATATCCTGCTCTGTATGCTGTCGGAACGCTCCTAAAAGATCAAGCTTTTCCTTGTCATCATATGTGAGAAGGTGATAGCTCATGCTCTCCATGACGTTAAAGACAATATCCGGAGGATTGCCTTTTAAAAAGTCGTTTTTAGACGATCTGTTCTTTAGAGGTGAAAAAAGTGATGAAAGATTGCTGCTGTCAACTTTATGCCCAAGCACTCTGTAGGTGTCAGCAATTTCCTTTGTATCTACAAGAGGAATACTAACAGAGTTCACCTCCCACTTATAAGCCCAGTAAAAGGCAAGCAGGCCACTTGGAAGATTATTGTTTACAGCAGGTTTATCGCAAACCTGGGCATTAAGCTGTCTTAGAGGGAAGGTGCCAAAGGAACCTCTGATAAGTGCAAAACAAAGAACAATAATAACAACGAAAAGCGCAGACAGATATTTTTTATCTGCAGGGAGCTTTATGACTCTCTTTATGGCCTCTATAAGTTTAGGACTGATAAATGAGTAGACATAACAGGAAGTCAGAATTATGGCTGAACCTAAAATAACCGGATAGTCATTTATAATTGTTTTGATTACCGCTATAGGATCTTCTTTTGAGATGGCAAATATAAAGGTGTTAATGCACGAATCGTAGGTCTTAAAGTAAAAATAGTTAATGATTGAGAAGATAAAAAACAGAAACACTATAAAGTGTGAATAGATCCTGATTGCCTTTGTAAGCTTAACAAAGAAGCTGAAATAAAAAAGACCGATAGTGCACAGCAGCGGAAGCGCATAGGCAATTAAAATTACCTTTATGTCAAATCTTGCGGAGAGAACAAAAAAATCGAGCTGCTCTGACAGAGTAATCTCAGAAAAGGCTTCTCTTGCAAAAGATAAAAGGATAAAAAGCCTGCAGACAGCAGTGGTGGCAAAACAGAAGATAATCCCCGCTGCAATGATTGAAAAAGCCTGTATGAGATTCTCTCTGTTTGTATTTGATATTGGGCTCATAAACAGATCATCAGTAATTATTTATCTGCAAAGACTTCTACTCTTAATCAGGAGTGATTTAGTTATT
>JBJEWX010000314.1:0-5578 GCA_051885275.1 Succinivibrio sp.
CTGTCCTGTTGAGGCTACCTTGGATATCATCGGAGGCAAATACAAGGCGATTATTATTTTTCACCTTAAAGCAGGGACCTTAAGATATTCAGAAATTAAGAAAAAGTTCAAAAAAATCACAGATAAGATGCTGGCCTCTCAGCTAAAGGAGCTAGAGGTGGATGGTCTGATAACTAAAAAGATCTATGCCGTTGTCCCTCCTAAAACAGAGTACAGTCTTACGGATATCGGTGTTGAGTGTTACGACATAATAGATGCAATGTGCAAGTTCGGTCAAAGAATTATTGAGAAACAGCTCTAAAAAATATAAAGCTGATAAATGCTAATATGAAAAACAAGGTAGGTTTGGTACAGTCAGAAACATAAAGGTGGAAAATGACCAAATTAAGTAGAGAAGAAATGGTGAAAGTGTATTCGGATGCTCAGGAGTTTTATAAAACTAGAGAAGAAATGGTGAAAGTGTTTTTGGATACTCAGGAGTTTTATAAAACTAATCAGCGCCTTGTGGAATCAATAAAAAATACCAGATCCTGGGTCTACAATCAGTTTGACTATCCAGAATATGACCAAAATGCCATAAGAGAGCAAAAAACTGTAATCTCTTCAAAAAGAACTTTTGAAGCTGCACAAGATGCACTGTCAGATAATCCTGAGATAAAAGTTGCAGTTGTAAATTTTGCTAATGCGTTTAATCCAGGGGGAGGAGTAGCTGCTGGATGTTTGGCTCAAGAGGAGAGTTTGTGCAGAATATCAACCTTATATCCAGTGATTTCTGCAAGCGAGATTTATGCCAGGTACTATGGTGCAAATAAAAAGAAACAAACTCCTCTGGCAACAGATTCTCTAATTTATTCAACAGATATTACTGTCTTTAAAACAGACACTGACAGCCCTTTGCTAATGCCTGAGGAGCAATGGTACAACCTTGATGTAATTACAGTTGCAGCTCCAGATCTTAGGTATAAGTATGGTCTGGCAAATGTGAGATATAAGCCTTTTATTGATGAACCTCAACTTTTTGCTATCCATTTAAAGAGGGCAATACACCTTATGACTGTAGCCGCAAGCAACAAGGTTGACTATCTTGTGCTAGGTGCATTTGGATGTGGAGCGTTCAGAAATGATCCTCGTATAGTGGCTAAAGCTTATGCTCAGGCACTAGACTTATTTCCTAAGTTATTTGATACAGTTGAGTTTGCCGTTTACTGTTCAGACCCTGATAAGAAAAATTACAGAATCTTTTCAGAAATACTTAATCCCTAACCTAAGATTAACCAGTAATTTTCAGCAATGTTTTTGATGTCATAATTGCTTATTCGTGTTATCCTTTTGCAGTTTTAAAATTTGTTTAAAGAGGTAGTTTATGGCGCTATGGGGTGGCAGGTTTACTCAGGGACCTGATCAGAGATTTAAAGATTATAACGATTCTTTGAAATTTGATTATCGTATGGCATTAGAGGATATTGAAGGCTCAGTTTGCTGGGCTGATGCAATCTTCAAGGCTGGAGTTCTGACAGAGCAGGAGAATAAGGATCTTAAGAAAGCCCTTGAAGAACTACACTCTGAAGTAGAAAACAACATTGATGCCGTTGCTTCAGCAGGAGATGAGGATATCCACTCATACGTTGAAAGACGTCTGATTGAAAAAGTAGGCAACCTTGGTAAAAAACTGCATACAGGCAGAAGCCGTAATGATCAGGTAGCACTTGATCTAAAACTGTGGTGCCGTAAAGCAGTTTCTGATGTAAAAAAGGCAATAATCCATTTACAGAAAGAGCTTGTCAGAGTAGCTGATGAAAATCAGGGTAAAATCTTCCCAGGCTATACTCATTTACAGAGAGCTCAACCTGTAACCTTTTCGCACTGGGTATTAGCATATGCACAGATGTTTGAGCGCGATTTAAAGAGACTTGAAAATGCAGATGAGCTTATGGAAACCTCTCCTCTAGGTTCAGCCGCTCTAGCAGGTACTGCATACAACATTGACAGAGATGGGCTTGCTCGCGCACTTGGCTTTAGAAGTGCAACCCGTAACAGCCTAGATGCAGTGTCAGATAGAGATCATGTAATGGAACTTTTATCCTGTGCAAGCATTTCCATGGTTCATTTATCAAGACTGGCCGAAGATTTGATTATCTACAATTCAGGTGAAGCAAAATTTGTAGAACTTTCAGATAAGGTAACCTCAGGCTCTTCTCTAATGCCTCAGAAGAAGAATCCGGACGCATTAGAGCTCATTCGTGGAAAGTGTGGAAGAGTAGTAGGTGCTCTGACTGGCATGATGGTAACCTGCAAGGCTTTACCTTTGGCCTATGACAAAGATCTTCAGGAAGACAAAGAGCGCCTGTTTGATGCTGTTGATACCTGGGTGGACAGTTTGTATATGGCATCTTTGGTATTTGAGGGTATCAAGCTCAATGAGAAGAATGCAATTGATGCTGCAAAAGGTGGTTATTCAAATGCAACAGAGCTTGCTGATTATTTAGTTTCAAAGGATGTTCCATTCCGTGAGGCTCATTCAATTGTCGGCAGAATAGTGCTTTATGCAATTTCAAAGCAGAAGGCTCTTGAAGACTTATCAATCTCAGAGTTTAAAGAATTCTCTGAGGTGATATCAGATGATGTTTATCCATCATTGCAGCTAGAGACAATCCTTAGCAAGAGAAATATTATTGGTGGTGTAGCTCCTGAACAGACAGCTATTGAAATTGCCAATTTTAAGAAATTACTTGCTGCTCGTGACTAGTGAATAGCATAAGGTGCACAGATCTGTTTATAAATTTCTGTGCACCTTTATGATGTAAACCCGCCTTATCTCTTACCATTTCTGTTCATTTTTGTGCATTTATAAAAAAGCTCTTTTTTCTCGCTTAATATTAAGTTAACTAAACATAATTAATTCAGTTTAAGACAAATCTTAATGTCAAGGAGAACATCATGTTAGCAGTAACCGCCATAATAAGACCAGAAAAAATTTTAGACGTTCAAGATGCTCTCTATTCACACGGCTTTAGCGCGATGACTAAGATCAATGTATCAGGTCGAGGAAAAGAAAGAGGCATTAAGGTTGGAGATGTACTATATCAGGAGATGACAAAAGTCATGATCTATATAGTAGTAGAGGATGATGAGAAAGATCTTGTGGTAGATACAATTATGCAGGCTGCAATAACAGGTGATAAGGGAAATCCTGGTGATGGAAAGATCTTCGTATCTCCCGTATATGAATCTTACACCATAAGCTCTCAGTCAATGGATGAATAAAAGAGCCGGAAGGTACTTCCGGCTGAAAAAAAACTAAACTCCTGTAGACCCAAAGCCTCCAGTTCCCCTTTGGGTTGTATTTTCAAAGTCACTGGTGATTTGCAGATTAGCGTGTAGAACAGGAACAAAAAGCATTTGAGCAACCCTGTCGCCAACGCTGATTTTAAAGGGCTCATGAGAATGATTCCAAAGAGGCATCATTAAAGGCCCCTGATAATCAGCATCTATGACTCCAGTAAGATTGCTTAGAACTATTCCATGTTTATATCCAAGACCAGAGCGAGGAATGATAAGGGCAGTTACATCCTTGTTTGCTATGTGCATTGCAAATCCTGTGTTAACCATCCTGACTTCACCAGGATTTAAGATGAAGTCCTCATCGATCATTGCCCTAAGATCCATACCAGCAGAAAGATCTGTCTCGTACTGTGGCAGAGGAAAATCCTGGCCTAATCTTTTATCTAAAATCTTTATCTGAATATTAAGCATATTTTATTTTTTTGCCGCTTTGAAAATTAGTTCCATCAGGTAGGTAGCCAGTATAACTTTTGGCTGTTTTTCAAAATGAGCAACCTGACCATCCTTGTCAAAAACAAAGACCTCATTATCATTGCTGTCAAAAGCAATATCCTGTCTTGAAACATCATTGAGAACAACAAGGTCAAGATGTTTCTTAATAAGCTTCTCCTTTGCGTTAGATTCACAGTTATTTGTTTCGGCAGCAAAGCCAACTGTATATGGTCTGTGAGCCTCACGTTTTCCGACAGTAGCGATAATGTCAGGATTTTTAACAAGTTTTAGTGTAAATGAATCAGAATCTTCAGATTTCTTGATTTTTATAGGTGAGATATTCTCTGCTCTGTAATCAGCAACAGCTGCAGTTCCTATAAAAATATCAGCATCACAAACGTGTGACTCAACAGCCTGTAGCATCTGAACTGCAGTCTTGACATCTATTCTGCGGACTCCTGCAGGGGTATCAAGATTAACCGGACCTGAGATTAAGGTGACATCTGCCCCAAGATCTGCTGCGATCTTTGCAAGTGCGAATCCCATCTTCCCTGAGCTCTTATTGGAAATAAAGCGTACAGGATCAATAAGCTCTTCAGTAGGTCCGGCAGTGATAAGAACTTTAAAGCCTACTCCGTAAGATTTTGGAAGAAGTTTGGTTTGTGTAAGTTCTAATGGAGAATCAGGAGAAGGAAGTCTTACCTGATTATTTTCGATCATCTTAGGACTTGTTCCGATTCTGTTTGCAAAAAGAGAGCAAATGTATTCAAATACCTCCTCAGGCTCTTTCATTCTTCCTTCACCACTAGTACCACAAGCAAGATCACCACTTGCTGGAGGAACAATAAAGATCCCTCTTCTTAACAAGGTATTGATATTTTCCTGTGTAGCAGGATTTCTATACATGTTAGTGTTCATAGCTGGGGCTACTACAACTGGACAGGTGGCTGCTAAAGTTACAGCTGTTATCATATTGTCAGCAAGACCTGCAGAAATTTTAGCAATTGTGTTTGCAGTTGCAGGAGCAATGATAACCATATCAGCACTGCCGGCTAGACTTATGTGGGAAATCTCTTTACTTCCATCAAAAATTCCAACACTAACAGAGTGTCCAGATAGAGCTTCAAAAGTCGATTTACCAACTAACTGAGTTGCAGCTTCAGTCATGCAGACATAAACATCCGCACCAGCTTTTATTAGAAGACGGCAAAGGGTACAGCTCTTATAGGCAGCAATACCTCCTGTCACACCAAGAATAATCTTACGATTCTTAAGTTGTGTATTCATTAATGACATCTCCTTTATAATTCTAAATACTTCGTTAACATTTTGAGTTAACATTCAGATTATACAAGACATTATTAATAATAGTCTGCATTTTCGATCTAAGATTGATTTTAGTCTTATTAATCATATATAATTCACAGTTACCAAAATTTCATCTGACAGTTTTTTCTGTCGTTGTAGATGGATAAACGTATTTGACCAAATCTGTCCTGAAATTATTAATTTTCTAGGATATAGTCTTTTTTTGTGATAAAATACGTCCACTTTTTTGTTTAACCGAATTTTCAATCTTAGCGTGAGCTAACATTGAGGAATGTATTAATTTTTTTGGAGTGTGACTAACATGTCCAGAGTTTGCCAAGTTACGGGCAAGCGCCCAGCAGTGGGTAATCTTCGTTCCCACGCAAAGAATGCGGCTAAGCGTCGTTTTCTTCCTAACTTAAAATATCACCGTTTCTGGGTTGAGAGCGAAGGCCGTTTTGTAAGACTTCGTGTTACAACCAAAGGTATGAGAATT
>JBJEWX010000315.1:0-5548 GCA_051885275.1 Succinivibrio sp.
GACAGTAAGTTCAAATCGCTGAT
This sequence comes from Succinivibrio sp., assembly GCA_051885275.1. GTDB lineage: Bacteria > Pseudomonadota > Gammaproteobacteria > Enterobacterales > Succinivibrionaceae > Succinivibrio. Next base: position 24 of record JBJEWX010000315.1, read on the forward strand.
AGGTGATGGAAGAAAGTTTATGGAGGACGTCTTTGCCTCTGAGCCTGAACTGCTTGAGTTTATTGGGGGTCCAAAGGAAAATTTAGAAGGCTTAATCAGTCCTGCAACATACCCAATGTATGAAAAAGAGCCTTTATATAACATGTTTAAAAAAGGCATGATACATCAGGTCAAGCTCCTAAAAAAAGAGTGGGAAAACCGTGATATAAATGCACTTATCACCACTCCTTATGAAGCTTTGATTTTAGCGTCTCTAATTGAAAGAGAAACTTTTTTAGATGAGGAGAGGGATACTGTTGCAGCAGTCTTTTTAAACCGACTTAAAGTAGGAATGAGACTTCAGACAGATCCTTCTGTAATGTACGGAATTAGTCCGGTTTTTTCAGAAAGACTAACCAGAACGCATCTTAAGACAGATACTCCATACAACACATATACCCGATATGGTTTGCCACCTACACCTATCTGTATGCCAAGAGAGAAGACAATACATGCCGCGCTGCATCCATCTGACAGTAAGGCTTTGTATTTTGTGGCAAAAGGAGTTTCTCCAAAGGAGGGACATTCATTCAGCAGAACCTTAGATGAACACAATCGGGCAGTTTCGGCTTACCGCAAGAGGGTATCCGAATACAGAAAGAGCAAAAAGGAATCTGATGTTGAGGATGAGGAGCTTATTACTGCTGAGAATGAAGCGCAAGCTGCCAATAAGCCTACGGCAGAGAAAAAAATGAATGCTCCTGAGATAATAAATGATAAACTTAGCGGAGAAACAAACGCAAAAAAAGCAAACAGTCAAACTGAAAATGGCGGTAACACAGCAGATTCTGCCGGTGTAAATAAAGGCTTGTCTCCAAAACTTGAGAAGGTTCGCCAGATTCAGAAAGATGCTTTTGCAAAAGAAAAAACTACTGCTAAATCTGATACAAACACTAATAAGAACTAAAAGAAAATGTCAAAAGGTCTTTTTATAACCCTTGAAGGTGGCGAGGGTGCGGGCAAATCGACTCAGATATCGTTTATAAAGGATTACCTTGAAAAGAAGGGCAGGAAAGTCCTCACGCTAAGAGAGCCTGGTGGCACTCCGATTGCTGAGGATATCAGAGCTATTTTAAAGAACCCAAGAGAAGACGATTCATTATGTGATACAGCGGAGCTGCTTTTAATGTATGCAGCCAGAGCTCAGCTTGTCAACAGACTGATAAAACCATCTCTTGAAAAAGGTATCTGTGTAATCTGTGATCGGCATGACCTGTCAACTGTTGCATATCAGGGCGGTGGCAGAGGTATGAATATGGATCATATCAATGCTGTAAGAGAGGTTGTTTTAGGTGGTTTCAGACCAGATCTTACAATCTTAATTGATGTTGACCCAAAAATTGGTATGTCCAGAGCTAAAAACAGAGGTCAGCTTGACCGTTTTGAACAGTCAGAGCAGGACTTCTTTTATAGGGTTAGAAATACCTACCTTGAGTATGCCTGCAAGCATCCGGAGGAAGTCTGTGTTGTCAATGGAAACGCTGATGTAGAGGATGTAAGTCTGGAGATTAAGAAGATCCTGGATAAGATAGATGCTTGATTTTTGGTTACGCTCCTCGTATCAGAAGTTTTCTGATGCTGTAAAACAAAATAGAATTCCTCATTCACTGGTTATTGCAGGTTCTCCTAATCTTCGAACTGCATATCTGGCCCTTGAATGCGCAAAACTTTATCTGTGCCATAATAAAGTAAGTGGCAGTTACTGCGGTACCTGCAGCTCCTGTCATTATCTTGAGTACGGAAAGTCACTGACTCATCCTGATTTTATAGCTTTGCTTGCCAGTACAACCGAAGAGACAAAGGATAATTTTGATCTTACCAACAGTCCTGATCATCTGATTGTAAATATGGATCCTTCAGAAGCAGAGCGTTTATTAGGAGCAGATGAGCTTTCAAGGCTAGAGCAGGAAAGTGGAGCCCGATCTGTAAGAGTTGAGGGCGTAAGAAAGCTCTGCGAATGGGTCTATCAGAGTTCGGCACTGTCTCATGGAAAGGTTGCGGTGGTATCGATGGCTCATACTATGCTTGAATCTGCATCTAACGCTTTTTTAAAGACCTTTGAAGAGCCTCCTTCTGATACACTGCTAATCCTTCTGACAAAGAGTCTTGAGGATTTGCCTGCTACAATACTTTCAAGAGCCTTCAAAATTCAGGTTCCTCCTGTAAATAAGGAGCAGGCGCTTACATATCTGAAGGAAAAACTTGAAAATGATTATGATGAGCAGAGAGTGAGAATATGTCTTGCCTTATCTGCTAATTCTCCTGTGGGGGCGCTGAATCTCTATAAGACTTTGTTAGATAAAAGTGCAGTTAAAATTATTAAAGGCATTTCCGGGTGTATTAGCTCAAATACATCTGCAAAAGTTGCAGTAGACGAGCTTTTGTCTCTTGATGATTCGCAAAAATCGCTGGTTTTGCAGGAATTTATTCTTGAACTGTTAAAATATAAGGCAAGAAATCCTCTAGATAATCTTCCATTGCTTGAAGGACAGAATCTTGAGCTGCTGTCTAGATTGCCAGCTGATCATCTGTTTAAAGCATACAGTGATCTTGCATATGTTAGAGGCGATGGAAATATGATCCCAAGCAGAGCTCCTGAGGCCTTATTGTCATCGTGGATTAGAGCTCTTAAAAAGTAAGGAAAAGAATTTGATCCTCTATAAGTATATTTTTAAAGATATTCTCAAAGTTCAGTCAGTATGCTTTGTGGTACTGTTTGCTGTTTTTCTGTGTCAGTCTGTCATCAAGATTTTAGGTCAGGCTTCAGCAGGTATCATTCCAGTTGATATTGTGTCTGAAATGGTGTTGTATTCAATGCCATCAGTGGGGTTTATTCTGATACCGCTGACTTTATATATAGGGATCATAGTATCCCTCTCAAGAATGTCCTCAGATTCAGAGATGGCTGTAATGAAGGCCATTGGTATATCTGGTTTTACTTTTATGAGGATTTCTCTTGTAATTGCCGCAATTACCGCTGTTTTAACAGGAATAAACTGCCTGTATCTGATGCCTGAGGCTACCTTGCGTCAAAAAGAGCTTAGCAACTCAACACAGAATAATCCAGTATATCTCCCAATTGAAAGTGGCAAATTTACTGATTTTGGCGATTACACTATTTATGTTCACTCGGTAGAAGGTGCTAACAAACAGAAAGTTCTAAAACAGATCTTTATTATTAAAAACGTAAGCAGGGTAATGATAAATCAGAAAGATACCATATTTTTAACTTCAAACTCCGGTTATATGCATACGGATGAAAAAGGCGTGCTCTGGTTTACCATGAATAATGGAGCTCTCTATCAGACAGCCGGTGTTACAGGAAAGCTTGAGAAGATTGATTTTGATTCTTTATCAGTACCGATCCCTTCTGACAGGGAAAAGAGTCTTAATGAAATTTCGCTGCAGAGTATTTCAACAATGGATCTGATAAAGTCAGATAAGCTTGCTCATAAAGTGGAGTTACAATGGCGTATAGCTCCTATTATTGCCTGCTTTATTTTTGCGATGATAGCTATTCCCTTATCAATGATTAACCCGCGTCAAGGCAAGTTTGCAAGGTTAGGACCTGCAATCGCTCTGTTTGTATGCTATTACCTGGTGTTGCTGTCGGTTAGAAATATCCTGAATTCCGATAAGCTTTACCTGTACCCGGGCATGTATATAGTGCCAATTATCTTTTTGCTCTTTGTGGCAATTCCGCTAAACAGTGACAGATCGAAGTTTAAAAGAAGAAAAAGCTAAAGCTTGACAGCTCCTCATGGCTGAAGCCAGCGGCTTTTTGGCACAATTTGGTAAAACTCTGAAAGTTAGATCAATCTAACTGTATGCCCCCACTTGTGCAGGTGGGGGGAATGTCATCTGCTACTCTTTTAGGTTATGTGGCAGATAATGGAAGTGATGGATATGAGGCTCTCTGTATTCCCTAGGTGAGAGGCCGATAAAGCGCTTGAAAAGCTTTGTAAAATAGCAGGGATCTTTAAAACCGCAGCTTTGCGCAATATCATTGATGCTTTCTGTGAGATTTGATCTAAGCTCAATTGCCGCAGCCTCAATTCTGAACTTGTTTAAAAATTCCATTGGCCTGTAACCGGTCATTTCTTTAAAGAACTTGCAAAAATACTTCTCAGAAAGCTCAATAGAGTTTGCCATACCTTCAAGAGTGATTTCATCTTTGTAATTATCAAGAATATATCTGAAAATAACAGATGACTTTGAATGGTATTTAAACAGTCTGTTTGCATCCTCACTGTCGTACAGGGTGTAATCATCAAGAGCAATTGCTGCTGTAATAATGTCTATGAGTTTTCCAATAAGGATCATGGTTGAACAGATACCGTTATCCTGAAGAGCCTCAAACATTGCAGTGATCCGTGATTTGATCTCACTATCCTCAGGTCTGTTATAGAAAAGATTGAATTCAAGCTGATGGGTCACCACCATCTTGATCAGTGCATAGTGAGGCTGAGAAAGATCAAAGAGATCTCTTAAATTGAAAGTAACAGATTCAAAAACCGTATCATCAGTGCAGGGCACACAACAGTGAACAACATTTGATCCAAGAATGCAGCAGTCTCCCTCATACAGGGAAATAGTCTGTGAATTTGCAGTAATTGAAACATGCCCCTGAATAATTCTGACTAGCTGCTGGCTGTCATGGCAGTGAAAAGGTACGACAAAACATTCGCAGTTTTTATCATATCGGTAGTACTCAAATGGGAAGTTCACAGTTTTTCCCTTGAGCGGTATAGGAAAATTTTTCATAAGCCAAATAAGGTATTAACCCGATAATTTATTATTATAGTGACTGTTAAGACATGACGTCTTTTACAAAATTTTTCATAAACACAAAACGTCAAGTTAAGGATATACAGTTAACTATCCTTATACCTTATTATACAGAATATCTGCACAGGATTTACCTGTGACTTTTATAAAAATAATCCTTTGTAAGCTCTATTTACTAATAAAATGACTTTGAAATAGTTAACGTTTTGTAATTCTAAATATTTTTTTTTGCATCCGTGAAAATGATAATTATTTTCATTAATTTTAAGACTAAAGCAAATGTGCAGTTTTCAGGTCCATACTGAAATGACAGATGTCTGCAATTAGTCATTTGAGAATGGCTAACAGGTGTGTACAATATGATAAAATCATTGCGTTTTTTAGGTATTATTGAGGCAGTATGTACGGCATTTTAGATAGATACGTTGGTAAGAATATAATTATGGCAGTGTTACTTGTAGCTATCTGTCTTACTTTATTTGCTGGTCTTATCGCTTTTATTGACTCATTACGCTATATTGGTCGAGGCCAGATTGATTTTTGGTTTTTACTTACCTATAACTGCTATAAACTGCCATCTGTCATGGTTACTTTCTTCCCGGTTTCAATCCTTATTGGTGGTGTGGTGGGATTAGGTCTGATGGCAAGAAATTCAGAAATTGTTATTCTTCAGTCAATTGGTCTGTCTAAACTTAATA
>JBJEWX010000316.1:0-5503 GCA_051885275.1 Succinivibrio sp.
CAGCCAAAAAGGAGCCTGTACAAGATATAAGTACAGGCTCCTTTTGTTTTTAATGCTTATCTCAATAGAGATATTGAACAGTGAGCCCCCTGCTTCTATAAGTTTAGGAGGAGGTCACATTTAGCTACATCTGTGATCGGAAAGCTTCTATCTGCTGATTTATAAGTTTTACAGCATCATTTAGAGCATTTTCAACACTATCCTTGCCAACCAGACACAGCTGCAAGGAGGAATCCATAGGTCCCCACACCTCAGCCATTTCTGGTATGGATGGCATTGGATAGGAGCGTAAAGCCTGCTCGGCAAAAGCTGAGGCTATCTCGTTGTTTCTAATAAGAGGATCAGAGAGCACAGATTTGATTGGAGGGATCTCCGTGGTCTTTTCAAATCTTAACTTGGCATACTTAGGCTGATTGGCAAAGCTAATAAATCTCTGAGCCAGCTCCTTTTGCTTTGACCAGTGAGAAATCACATAGCCTCTCACCCCAAGAAAAGATGTCATATCTTTACCATTGGGCATCTTAGGAAGAGGAACAACTCCAAAATTTATACCCGATTTCTGGTAAGGCTCAACCACCCACGGACCGTTTATTACAGCGGCAGCCTTGCCCTCTGTAAACAGAGAGTCTATAGCGCCAAGCCCGTTCTGCCCCATGATACCGACAGGGAAAAGCTCTTCTTTGTAGAATTTAGAGATATATCTGGTAGCTTCAATTGCGCCTTTATTATTAAAACCTATATCATAAGCGTTATAGTTGCCCTTGCTGTCTTTTCCAAAAACATAGGCCCCATATGGCTCAAGTGCGGAAATTGCATAGTAAATCTCATCATATTTAGCAAGCAGTCCAAGCTTGCCTTTGGCTTTGCGCTCCTTTGAATACTCATAGTATTCCTCCATGGTTTTAAAAGGCTCCTTCAGGATATCCTTGTTATAGAAAAGCCCGAGAGTTTCAATAACCTTTGGAATGCCATACAGTTTGCCATCCTGTGTAAAGGCTTCAATTGCCTGAGGAACATAGTCATCGGTTGGGGTTAACTTTGTATCAACAGGAGAGATCAGGCTTTGGACTACCGCTGAGCCTAACTGATCATTTGGAATGAGCATGACGTCCGCGCCAATGCCGGCAGGACCGTCAAGGCGGATTTTCTCAAGCTGCAGAGTATAGCGCATTTCAACAATATCAACCCTGACTCCGGTTTCCTTTTCAAAGTCAATGGCTGCCTGCTCAATACCCTTTGCCTTTTGAAGATCTTCCCATACTAAAAGCCTTTGCTGAGCAAAAGCTGTAACTGATGCCGCAGCAAGAGTAATTCCTGCTGCAATTTTTTCTATTCTGTTCATATTTTTTCCTAGGTTTGTTTGATTGTTGAAAAGCTTCCTGAAAAAAAAGCTTTCAGGTCGATTATATGTGAAAACGGTTTCTTAATAAGAGGGGATAACAGATATTTGTGATAAATCTTTCATATTTTTATATATATTAATCATATCTGTTAAAAATGAATGTTTGATTTATAACATATTACAAAAAAAACTAGCCGTCCTGAGAGTTGAAGGACAGCTAGAAGAAACAATTGATGAAGAAAACAAATCAATTATGGGATGTATTTAATTATTATGGGATGTAATTCTTTTTTATTAGCTCAGCTCGTTTCTTCTTTTCTGCTCCTCATTTGCATAAATTCTCTCATCAGCTTCATTAAAGAGCATAATATTCTTTATCAGGGTAGACACCACTGCTTTTTGTCTTGCCGGTGCCTTAACATCTCCAGGCAGGATCACCTTAAAGTTATCCTGACCGCAGCAGGTACCGTAAACATAGGTATTGTTGCCTAGTCTTTCCACAACATCCGAGTCAAAGTTCAAGCTTATGCCGGCCTCTCCGCCTAAAACCTCAAGGGCCTTCTGAACAGGACCTATACTTATATACTCGGGTCTGATACCGACAGTAACACTATCACCGGCCTTTACATTATCAGTAAGTGCAGGAACCGAAACATCCTTGCCATCTAAATTTATGTGCACAAAACCGTCTTCAACGGAGGTGATCTTTGTTGGAATAAAGTTCATCTTAGGAGAGCCTATAAAACCGGCTACGAACCTGTTGCATGGATTATAGTAAAGATCCATAGGAGCCCCAACCTGCTCCACTTTGCCAAAGTTCATAACCACAATCTTGTCAGCAAGAGTCATAGCCTCAACCTGATCGTGGGTTACATATACCATGGTGGTTTTCATATCATGATGCATTCTTGCAATATGCAGTCTCATTTCTACACGAAGCTCAGCATCCAGATTTGATAATGGCTCATCAAAGGTAAATACCTTAGGTTTTCTGACAATTGCTCTGCCAATTGCCACACGCTGTCTCTGACCGCCTGAGAGCTGCTTTGGCTTTCTGTCAAGCAGATGTTCAATCTGCAAAGCCTTTGCAACAGCACTGATCTCACGGGCTATCTCATCTTTTGGAACCTTATGGATCTTGAGTGAATAGGCCATATTCTCAGCAACAGTCATATGAGGATAGAGAGCATAGGACTGGAAAACCATTGCCACGCCTCTGTCAGCAGGGGTTACATCATTTACTACTTCATTATCAATAAGAAGCTCACCCTCTGTGATTTCTTCAAGGCCTGCAATCATACGCAGCATGGTTGATTTACCGCAACCTGAAGGACCGACGAATACGGCAAGCTCCCCGTCTTCAATCTTGAGATTGATATTCTTAAGGGTAACTACCTTACCGTAAGCCTTAGTTACATTCTTTAATTCAATACTAGCCATCTAAAAACTCTCCGATGATCCAGGAACAGACGTTCCGTAAAAAATGTTATGTATTCTTCATACCGCTGTAATGTTTTATACATAATTTCTAACTTTGATGTTATTAACTATACATTTATTTTAAATATTCATGATAATTTTAATACATTTGTGTGATAGAGATCATGATAATAAGATCAATTTGTATATTTTCTGTCATTAACATACTACCTTATATACATAGGTTACAAATCCTGTTTTATGCGCTCATCGACTTTTTTTGCAGCAGTGCGCCAGGTAAAATGTATAGCGTTCACAATCTAGGGAGTACACATGAAGACTTTATCTAAAACAGCAGTAGCTTTAAGCCTTGCTTTAACCTCAACTCTTACTCTAGCACAGACTCAGCTTAATGTATGGGAAGACATTCAGAAGTCAAAGGGAATTGCAGTTGCCGTAGCAGACTTTGAAAAGGAATTTGACGTAAAGGTTAACATTCAGGAAATGCCTTATACACAGCAGATTGAAAAACTGCGTCTTGACGGTGCTGCCGGCATTGGTCCTGATGTGCTGGTAATTCCTCATGATCAGTTAGGCGCTGCAGTTGTTCAGAATCTAATTGCTCCAGTTGAGTCTATGAATACAAATAAAGAAAAGTATATTGACTCAGCAGTTTCCGCTTTTACAGCAAACGGCAAGATCTATGGGATCCCAAAGGTTGTTGAAACTGTCGTTATGTTCTACAACAAAGACAAGATCAAAGCTCCTTTTGAATCTCTTGAGGATTACTACAAATATTCAAAAGAGCACACAAAGGATGGTAACTTTGGCCTTTTAGCCAAGTTTGACTCAATCTATTATGCCTATGGCGCCTTAGCTCCTATGGGCGCCTACGTTTTCAAGCGTGATGAGGGCGGCAACTATGATGCCTTAGATGTAGGTCTTTCAAATGAGGGTGCAGTCAAAGGTGTTGAGTATATAAAGAAATTCTACACAGAAGGTCTCTTCCCTGCAGGTATCATTGGTGATAACGGTATAAATGCAATTGACTCGCTTTTCACCGAGCAGAAAGCTGCAGCCGTAATCAACGGTCCCTGGGCAGTTGAACCATATAAAAAGGCAGGGGTAAACTTTGGTGTTGTGCCTCTTCCAAAGCTGCCAAACGGCAAGGATATGAGCTCCTTTATGGGTGTAAAGGGCTATGTGGTCTCCTCATGGGCTAAAAATCATGAGCTTGCAGAAAAGTTTATTAACTACATCAACCAGCCAAAATACGCAGCAATCAGATTTAAGGAAACCATGGAAATTCCACCATTAAAAGAGGTAATGGAAGATCCAATCATTAAGGACAATGCAATCGCCTCTGCAATTGCTGTTCAGGCTTCCCGTGCAACTCCTATGCCTTCAATTCCTGAGATGTCAGAGGTATGGGGACCTATTGACGCTGCGCTTCAGTTATCCGTAACAGGAAAGCAGGATGTAAAAGAAGCTTTAGTAGGTGCTACCGAGCACATTCACAACCAGATCGAAGCTTTCCGTTCTGGCATGTAACAAATATAAATTCATATAAATACACAGGAGGGGGCCCCCCCTCCTAAACTTAATTGGTGGTCAAAGTGGAAATAGTTAGCAATAAAAGTTCAGGTACAGCTGCAACCCATCATGCGCTGACAGCTTTAATCCTAGGGATCCTGCCTGGTGGCGGTCAGTTCTATAACCGACAGTGGGTCAAAGGACTTATCTTCTTTGTATTCCTTGTTTCTTTCTTCTCCTGCAGTAAAGATCTGGTAACTCACGGTCTGTGGGGGCTTGTAACCTTAGGTGAACAGGTACCAAGAGACAACTCCATCTTTTTGCTTGCTGAAGGTATCATTACAGTTTTAATGATTATTCTTGCCCTAACCTTATGGGGTATCGCACTTCACGATGGCTATGTATGCGGCCAGAGAAGAGATGAGGGCAAGGCTTTATACACCATTAAACGTCAGTACAAGAACCTGATGGATAATGGTTTCCCTTACCTGATGATTGCACCAGGCTTCATTATTCTGGTGTTTGTGGTAATTTTCCCAATCATCTTCGGTTTTGCCATCGCCTTTACCAATTACAACTTATACAATGCTCCTCCTGCAAAACTTGTGCAGTGGGTCGGCTTTAAGATTTTTGAAAACATCTTTTCCTTAAAGCTGTGGAGAAACACTTTCTTTGACGTTCTGCAGTGGACAGTTGTCTGGACCGTGCTTGCCACCACTCTTCAGTGCGCTGTGGGTGTGCTTCTTGCAATTCTGGTTAATCAGAAGGATTTAAAATTCAGAGGCATTGTCCGTACCATCTTCATTCTTCCATGGGCAGTACCAGGCTTTGTCACCATCCTGGTTTTTGCAGGTATGTTCAATGACAGCTTTGGTGTAATCAACAATACCATTCTCCCTATGCTTGGCATTGAACCAAAAGCATGGCTTACAGATCCATTCTGGACCAAAACAGCCCTTATCATGATGCAGACCTGGCTTGGATTCCCATTTGTGTTCGCCATGACCACCGGCGTATTACAGGCAATCCCTGAAGATCTGTATGAGGCTGCAACCATGGACGGAGCTTCCTCATTTACCAAGCTTCGCACCATTACTCTGCCACTGGTACTGTATTCAATTGCTCCAATTATCATTACCCAGTACACCTTTAATTACAACTTTCACAAGATCGTTGTACTATATGATAGTTTAACTTATCTTTCTGAAT
>JBJEWX010000317.1:0-5493 GCA_051885275.1 Succinivibrio sp.
GAGCTGGTTAATACCAAGATCAACGTAAGCTCACTTAGAAAAGACATCGGAATGGTGTTCCAAAAGCCTAATCCTTTTGCAATGTCAATCTATGACAATATTGCATATGGTCCAAGGATCCATGGTATCAAGAATAGGTCAGCCCTAGATGAAATAGTTGAGAAGTCCTTAAAGAAAGCTGCAATTTTTGAAGAGGTTAAAGACCGTCTTAAAACCTCCGCTTTAGGCCTCTCTGGCGGACAGCAGCAGAGATTATGCATTGCAAGAGCTTTGGCAGTTGAGCCTGATGTTCTTTTAATGGATGAGCCTACCTCTGCATTGGATCCTATCTCTACAGGCAAAATTGAAGAACTCACCTGTGAGCTTAAGAAGAAGTACACCATTGTAATTGTTACTCACAATATGCAGCAGGCTTTGAGAATTTCAGACAGAACCGCATTCTTCCTGCTAGGTGATCTGATTGAATGCGACAGTACAGATAATATCTTTACAAAGCCAAAGGATAAACGCTGTGAAGATTATGTAACCGGCAGATTCGGTTAGTTGTTAACAAGGAGAAGATAATGCGTTTTCAGTTAGACGAGCTTATTGATCAGATCAACAATTCCCTGATTCTGATGTCAACAGCCTGTGAAGAGAGTCTTACAAATGCTTTTGAAGCCTTTAAGACAAAAGATAAGGCAAAGGCTCTCAATATCTATAAGCAGGATTACGATTTAAATACCAAAGCCCGTGAAATTGAGGGGTTGTGTATTAAAACCATGTTAAGACAGCAGCCTGTCGCTCATGACATGCTGATTGTGTCTGCAACACTTAAACTGGTATCTGATGTTGAACGTATTGGTACTCAGGCAATTGCCATTGCCGAAATCATTACTCACTTTGATTTTAACTACGAGGGTGACGATATCCTTTTAGTTGGCAAGATGAGTGAAGAGGCCATTGAAATGGTTCGTCAGAGTATTGATTCATTTGTTAACCGTGATGGTGCTCTGGCTTCGAAAGTACTGAAAAGAGATTCTGTTGTAGATAAATATTTTTATACAATTAAAGATACACTAATTCATGAGATCAAGAACTCAGATAATGATGCTAGTTATTCACTTGATCTTTTAATGATTGCAAAATATCTAGAGAGAATTGGAGATCATGCCTGCAATGTTGCTAAGTGTACTCAGTACATGTTGACAGGTAAGCTTACTGAACAGGAGTAGACAATGATTTATTGCCTTGAGGATGATGCAGATATCAGAGAGCTTGAGCTTTATACCTTAAATTCAATGAATTTTAAGGCTGAAGGTTTTTCAGATGGAAAATCTTTTTTTGAAGCCATCTCAAAAGAACTTCCAGATTTAATAGTGCTTGATGTAATGCTTCCTGATATCAGCGGCGTTGATGTACTCAAAAAGATCAGATCAAATCCTAAAACAGCAGGTATTCCTGTAATTATGGCTACTGCTAGAGGTGCCGAATACGAAAAGATTAAAGCACTTGATTTAGGAGCTGATGATTATATGACAAAGCCATTTTCAGTAATGGAAATGGTAGCTAGAATCAAGGCAATCTTAAGAAGATCAAACAACAGTTCAGAAGAAAACTGCGAGGTTAAGTTCAGCGATATCGTGATTAACCAGACTAAGCACTCTGTAACTGTATCGGGCAATAAAGTTGATCTGTCCTTAAAAGAGTTTGAGCTACTGCTTCTGTTAATCAAGCACCCTGGCAGGGTTTACAGCCGTGATGAGCTTTTAAATCTGATTTGGGGTATTGATTATGACGGTGAGAACAGAACTGTTGATGTTCACATCAGAGCTTTGAGAGCAAAGCTTGGTGAACGTGAGTGTATCATTCAGACAGTTCGAGGTATAGGATACAAGGCCGACTCATGATTTCAAAGATTTTCCGTTCGGTTTTCTTTACAACAATACTGGTCCTTATATTAGGACTGGTATCGTCTCTTTTTATTACATCTTATCAGCTGATTAAAACAGATAGTGACGGGCTGGTTGCATACACTGCAAAACTTGCTGATGTGTTAAACCATAATCCGAATCGTGATTTAACTCTTCTGTCAGCATCTGAGTATAGGATTGATCTTATTGATAGCCATGGAACAGTCTACTATGACTCAAGGTTTCCTATAGATGAGCTTGATAATCATTCAACCCGTGAGGAGTTTGTTGAGGCGCTTGAAAACGGGCACTCAAAGGTATCAAGAATCTCTTCAACTCTTGATAAAAGAACAGTTTACTATGCAGTAAGGCTTGATAATGGAAATATCCTCCGTTGCGCCTATACAACTGACAACCTGTTTTCAAAGACTATTTCAATGGGGCTTCAGCTTCTGATCATCTTTGTTCTTGCAACGCTGATGTCGGTTTACCTGGCACACAGACTGTCTTCAAAGATTGTTATGCCAATTAATACAATTGATCTTAACAACCCAAGAGACAACGAGGTATATGATGAGTTAAAGCCACTCTTAGACAGGATAGATTCTCATCAGCATCGAATTAAGAAGTTACTGCGAAAGGTTACAGCGGCTCATACCCAGATTAAGGTTATGACTGCCTATATGTCAGAAGGTATTGTGTTCCTAAATAAGAGGGGGGAAACAATTCTGATAAACCAGAGTGCTCAGGCAATATTTGATATAGATTCTGCTGAGCCTTATATAGGGAAAAGCATAGTTTCTCTGAGTAGGCTTCCTGTGTTCTGTTCTCTGTTTGAAAAAAGAAATGAAATTGAGAGCCTAAAGCAGGATATTGAGATCAATTCAAAATACTACAAGATGATTTTCAACAAGATTGTTGATAACAATAAGCTTGTAGGATTTGTACTTCTTCTTGTTGATATAACTCAGGCAAAACAGATGCAGCAGCAGCGTCAGGAGTTTGCCTCAAATGTTTCTCATGAGCTGAAAACCCCTCTGCAGTCCATCATAGGAAGAGCGGAGCTCATTGAAAATGGTATTGTAAAGCCAAGCGATCTCAAAGCCTTTGGTCAGAAGATCAGAAACGAGGGACAGGCGCTGCTGAATATGATCAATGACATCATGTTCCTCTCTAAGGTTGAATCAGGCGTTAAGTCTCAGACTGAGCTTCTCAATCTTCTGACACTCTCTGAAAGCATTATCGACTCTCTTACAGACAAGGCTCATAAAAAGGGTGTAGAACTGAAGTATGACTGTGCTCCTGTCATGATTGTTTTTGTAAGACGTTATATGACAGAGATCCTCTATAACCTTATTGACAACGCAATTAAGTACAACAGAGAAAACGGCGCGGTAGACCTCAGGATTTATATGAAGGAAAATGATCTTTACATTGAGGTTTCCGACAAAGGTATTGGTATTCCACGTGACGATATACCAAGAATCTTCGAAAGGTTCTTCTGTGTTGACAGAAGTCATTCAAACAAGGACAGTACCGGCCTTGGATTAACCATTGTTAAGCATATTGTTGAAGAATGCAAAGGCAATATTGAGGTTGATTCAGTTCTGGGTGAGGGGTCTAAGTTTACTATTACCTTCAATTGTCAGCTTAAGGAAGATGGGACTTACGCACTGTCGGCAGTTTAGTGATCCTGCTTTGCCACAGATTAAAACAGGTGAGCTAAATAATGGAAAAACAAAGCACACACCATTTCACCTGTTATCAGACAAGTCGTAAGGAGACACAAAGGCCATACTATGCAGTATGGCTTTTTTATCAGCTGTTCTAATAAATATCTTTCATAATTTTACTAATTTTTGCAAATTACGGTGTATCATACACGCATCATTTTTCGCAATGTGCACACTTTGCAATAATTATTATCGAGGTAGCAATGCAACAACATTTAGCTGATAAAAATATAGCTCTTGATTTAGTTCGTGTAACAGAAGCTGCAGCACTTGCTTCTGCAAGATTTACAGGTTTAGGTGATAAGGAGCTTGTGGATAGGGCAGCAGTTGATGCCATGAGGATCGCTTTCCAGAGCTTACATATTCAGGGAACTATTGTTATCGGTGAAGGCGAAAAAGATCAGGCTCCAATGCTATATACAGGTGAAAAGGTAGGCTTTGGTGACGGTCTTGAGTTTGATGTTGCAGTCGATCCTATAGATGGAACCTCATGTGTAGCAGGAGGCAGACCAAACGGAATTGCTGCTGTAGGAATCTCTTTGAAGGGTACTATGTTCAATCCTGGACACAGCTACTACTGTGAAAAAATGGCTGTAGGTCCTGAGGCTGCTTCAGTAATCGATCTTGATGCTCCAATCAAGGATAATGTGGTTAATGTTGCAAAAGCATTAGGCAAGCCTGTAGGTGAGCTTAAGGTATTCGTTTTAGACAAGCCTCGTCACAATGATCTTATTGCCAAGATCCACGCAGCAGGCGCCAGAGTAATGGTTCACTCAGATGGTGATATCGCTGGTGCTCTCATGACTATTAACCCAATGGCTGACATTGATATGCTTGTAGGTGTTGGTGGAACCCCTGAGGCTGTTGTTACCGCCTGTGCGTTAAAGGGAACTGGTGCTCAGATGTTAACCCGTCTTGCTCCTAAGACTGAGGAAGAGCGCGAAGCTATCATCAAGGATGGTGTTGATCTTAAAGCGATCCGTTCGATTGATGATCTTGTAACATCCGATCAGTGCTTTTTTGCTGCAACTGGCGTAACACCTGGTGAACTGTTAAATGGTGTAAGATACAAAGGCGGTTTTGCCTTAACCTCATCAATGTGTTCAAGAGGCAGAACTGGTACTGTAAGATATATTGAAGCATGGCATGATCGTAAGAAGCTCTCAATGATGAGCTCAATTGAGTACTAATCTGAAAATAGACAATAAACTCCTCATAAAAGCACTTTTGTATAAGGCTATCAGGCTTTGAAAGTGCTTTTTATTTTCCTGCTGGAGCTAATATGTTTAAGATTAACTGTCAGAACATACATAAGATCTTAGTTAAGAGTCGTTATAGTAAATCAGGACAAGCAAAGAAAAAAAATGAAAACAGTTAACGTAGTTGCCGCAATAATTTTAAAAGACAATAAAATTCTGGCAACGCAAAGAGGCTATGGAGAATTTAAAGATGGCTGGGAGTTTCCTGGAGGTAAGATTGAGGCCGGAGAATCTCCTGAAAAGGCACTTATAAGGGAGATAAAAGAGGAGCTTGATACAACAGTTGAGATAAAAGAATATTTTGATACGGTTGAGTATGACTATCCAAATTTTCATTTATCAATGAAGTGTTATATCTGTTCTGTTGTCTGCGGAAAACTTGCTCTTTTAGAGCATGAAGCCTCAGCATGGCTTGATAAGGATTCAATAGACTCGGTGGAGTGGCTTCCTGCAGATCTTGACCTGATAGCCAAGCTGAAAAACTATCTGTCCGAATAAAAAAATAGGTTGTGCTGCGGACATAAAAAAAGAGGATATCTTACGATATCCTCTTTTTGTGTGCACGGCATGTACGTTAGCTAACAGGTGCAAGTCCTGAGATCAGGTGCG
>JBJEWX010000318.1:0-5454 GCA_051885275.1 Succinivibrio sp.
ATCACTAATCTCCTGATCGATCCTTAGCGCTTTGAGGAACTCATTATTTGAGTTTTTAAAATATTGATTAACCTTTAGATAGGCATTGGTGTAACTGCTGGAAGTAACAAAGACAAGTGCTAAATATGTACCTGCACATAAAAATAACAGAATAAGAGAGACAAGTCCTAACTTTTTAAATTTGTTCATTTGATTATTAAATACCATATGACAGCTGTACTGTCCTTTTATAATTATTTAGCCAAAACTTTATGTATAGTTTTTTAACAGCCAGTCAATTATACGCTTGATAATTCAATAAATTTATTAGTTAGAACACACAATTGCAATCTTGCACAAACTTTTGCTGAATAATTTCAATTTTTCGTAAGGAAAATTAAGATGGAGTTTGAAGAAAAGAGTGTGCCTAAGTTTTAATAGGCACACAAAGTGTATGAAGTTACAAAAAGAGAGAATTACTGACCTTTGATTGATTTTCTGCCGAGGAATACAGCATTCTCGCCAAGCTCTTCTTCAATTCTGATGAGCTGATTGTATTTTGCAATACGATCTGATCTGCTCATTGAGCCTGTTTTAATCTGACCGCATGAGGTACCAACTGCAAGATCTGCAATTGTAGTATCCTCAGTTTCACCAGAACGGTGAGATACAACAGCTGTATAACCTGCGTCGGTTGCCATTCTGATTGCATTTAGAGTTTCTGTCAGAGAACCAATCTGATTGAATTTGATTAGAATTGAGTTTGCAATTCCCTTTTCAATACCTTCTTTTAAGATTGCAGTATTAGTTACAAACAGATCATCACCTACAAGCTGAACATGATCGCCAAGCTTTTTAGTCTGATATAAGAAGCCGTTCCAGTCAGATTCACACTGACCATCTTCAATTGAGACAATAGGATATTTATTGACAAGCTCAGAGAGATAATCAGTAAACTGCTCTGAGGTAAAATCTCTGCCCTCACCTTTTAACTCATAAAGACCTGTCTGCTGGTTGTAGAATTCAGAGGAAGCGCAGTCCATAGCAAGAGTAATATCCTGACCAAAGACATAGCCTGCTTTTTCAACAGCCTGTTTGATACAGTCAAATGCTTCTGCATTTGAAGAAAGATTTGGGGCAAAACCGCCTTCATCACCAACGCCGGTAAACAGACCTTTAGCCTTTAAAACAGAAGCTAAGGCATGAAATACCTCAGCACCCATTCTCAAAGCTTCCCTGATGTTTTTTGCACCTACAGGCTGGATCATAAACTCCTGAATATCCACGTTGTTGTCAGCATGAGCGCCACCATTTAGGATATTCATCATAGGTAGAGGCATTACATATTTACCGCTATGACCGTATAGTTTACCTATATACTGATATAAAGGAAGCTTTAAAGATGCAGCCTGTGCTTTGGCAACTGCTAAAGATACTGCAAGAATAGCATTTGCACCGAGGTTTGACTTGTTATCGGTACCGTCAAGATCAATCATTGTCTTATCAACTTTTGTCTGATCACAGGCACAAAGACCAATGATTGCCTTAGAAATCTTTGAATTGATATTGTCTACAGCCTTTAAAACCCCCTTTCCACCAAAACGGGCTTTATCACCATCACGAAGCTCTAAAGCCTCACGACTGCCGGTTGAAGCTCCAGATGGAGCTGTTGCACGACCAAAGCTGCCATCTTCGAGGTAAACATCAGCCTCAACAGTTGGATTTCCTCTTGAGTCAATAATTTCCCTACCAATAACCTTAACGATCTTAGACATGAATTTATACCACCTTTTGAAATTTTTAGTTAATGAACACAAAAGGATAGTATCATTATAGTTAGCATATTGCAACATAAATTAGCTATATGCAATTTATTCTCAACTGAGAATACTTATCACTGAACAAGCATTTTACGGTTTTTATTATGTAAACTTGCATTCTTGCGATTCCAGATCCTGCATCCGGAAAATATGTCCTCTCTCTCATCATAAAAAGAGGTATTCACATCTAATATCCCAAGAATACTGTGAAATACGTTGTCATGTGAAAGATTTGTGCGCAAAGCTACCCTGTCAAGGCAGCTTAGGTTTAGCTTGTGATCAAAAACAAAGCTGTCTGAAAACCAGGTTAGCGCCGGAACCTGCTTTTGCTGTTTTGGAGCGACCATATATGGAGCCCCATGGAGGAACAGACCACCCTCACCTAGCGACTCTCCATGATCGGACACATAGAACAGTGCCGTACCGAACTTGTCTGAATATGGTTCAAGTTCCCTGATTGCCCTGCTAATCACATAGTCAGTATAATACAGTGTATTGTCATAGGAATTGACAATCTCTTCAACTGAGCACTTTTCAATTTCGCCACTCCTGCAGTTTGGCTTAAAAACCTTCATATTTTCAGGAACTCTTGAAGCATAGGTTGGGCCATGGCTTCCTATGATGTGCAAAAAGATAACCGTACTCTTTTTCTTGTCTGCTGCAATCTTAAGTCTGGATTTGAGTTTTCCAATCAAAACCTCATCAAAACAGGTACCGTCCTTGCAGTATTTTCTGTTTTGCGGATCATATGGATTGATAGTTTCATTATCAACTCTGTCACATACGCCCTTGCAGCCACCGTCATTTTCATACCACATGACATCATAGCCTGCATATTTGAGAACATCGACAAGCGAGCTCATATTTCTTGCTTTGCTGTCTTTGTACTCATTTCTGTTTAGTATTGAAAACATGCAGGGAACAGATACAGCTGTGGCAGTACCGCAACTTGCAATAGGAGCGAACTTTGTTATATTGCTGAACCTGTCTGTAAAAGGATCGGTATCTTTTGTATAACCATTATGCTTGAAATTTGAGGCCCTTGCAGTCTCCCCTAAAACAAACACAAACAGTTCAGGTCTTTCTTCAGGGTTATCAATAACTGAATCCATTGCAATTGAGGTAAATACAGTGTTCTCGGGGAAATAGGTATCTCTAACAGCACCGTAGGTAGCCCACAGGTAGTTATAAGGTGATATTTCCTTACGCAGAATACTGTTGTTTCTGGCAATGGAGGCATAGGTCTGATAATAAGCCTTGCTGACTGTAAATAAGGACAAAACGGCAACAGATAAGATAAGCAGTCTTGATAAAGTGCCCTTTAGTACTGAAGATGGCCAGCGGATCTTTATTCTCAACAGAATAAGAGCAGGAATAACTCCTGTCAGAAGGATAGCACATACGGACGTGAGATTAACGTAGGATTTTGCCTCAGCCGTATTAGTCTGCAGAACATTAATCATCATGTCATAATCAAAAATAATGCCATAACGATTAGCATAGTACCCCACAATGGAACCTGTAATCAAAAGTACTGACAGAACTGCTTTGAATATATATTTAAAGGAAAAACATAAAAATACTATGCATAGTAAGGAAAACAGCACCACAGGAGGTGTGATCCTAAACAAAAGAGAAAAGTCCTCATGCGCAATAAGTCTGTAAAAGTGTTCAAGAAGCTGCTGATTGAGTACAGTGGAATAGTAGAGGGTGACAGCATAAAACACAAGATACCAGGAGTAGGTGTGATTTATGCCCGAAGAGATTTTTGATAACAGCTTTGTCAGTATAGGTGGAACTTTCTTAAAAAAAATCATTTTCTTTTGCCTGATTATTATGATTATGGTTAAGTACAAAAGGTTGATATTTACTTAACTTACAGGCAATTAGATAGATTTAAAAAAGATCAGTTCAAAAAATAATGTTAATTGTATGTTAACCTTCTGTTATAAAATTGTAAGGCTTAGCTCTAGGATCATCCCAAACCTTTTTGAGATTTATGGGAAGTTTAGGTAGAAAACCTAGTTCCCTGTATGCCCCTTCATGATGAAAATCAGAACCTAAGGAGGCCATAAAGTCATATTTCTCGCAAAGAGAGGCAAGATAATCAATCTCAGTAGGTTTCATCTGGCAGCCACTGACCTCAATTGCAAGTCCGCCATACTGCTTAAAATCCTCCATAAGGGCTCTTATTTTGGTGTTGGTTAAAGAATACCTTGAAGGGTGGGCAAGAACAGGAATACCACCTGCTTTTAGAATTGTTTCAACACATACTGACATATCAGGCCAGTCAGTTTTTACATAGCAGGATTTTCCTTTTTTAAGATAGGTGTTAAAGGCATCCTCGTTATCCTGAGCACGACCTAGTTCAACTAAAAGTTTTGCATAGTTACCCCTGGTAATTGAAGCTCCTGCCCCGGCTCTTTTTATACATTCCTCATAAGCATTGTGTATTCCCTGTTTTTCAAGCTTCAAAGAGATATTCTGTGCTCTTTCTATTCTTTTTTGCTTCTGCCCCTCAAGATAGTTAAGTAAAACCTTAGAGTTAAGATCAATAAAAAGAGCTACCACATGGATCTGCTCATTACGCCAGGTACAGGATAGCTCAGTACCGGGGATAAGTTCTATTTTCCCTAAGGCAGCCTGCTTAGCTTCCTTTATACCAAGGATACAGTCATGATCTGTTAAGGCAAGATGGGTCAGCCCCTTATCAATTGCCCGGTTTACAAGTGCGGTAGGTGAAAAACTGCCATCTGAAGCGTTTGAATGTGAATGTAAATCAATTTTTGAACGAATAAATGCCATTTTTCCCTCCTAAGAGATTAAAGCCTTTTTCTGGCTAAAGAATTCAAAGCTTCTAGCTCTTCCCATCTTGAATAAAGTGCATCAAGTTTTCCCTGAAGCTCTTCTCTTTTTGCACTAAGCTCAATTGCCTTTTGAGGTCCGTTTTCATAAAGATCAGGACTGTTTAGCTGTTCATCAAGCTGCACAAGCTCAGCTTCTGCTTTTTCGACTTTTTCTGGCAGGGCTTCAAGTTCATGTTTTTGAGTAAAGGATAAACCGCCTGACTTTAAGCTTCCTTTGCCTAAATACTTCTCTGCCTTCTTGTCAGTCTTCTCACTGCTTTGTGACTTTGATTCTGACTTTACATTTGGGGCAGTGTTTTCAATTCTCCTGTAGTAGGCAAGCACATCAGACCAGCCACCTATAACTGACTCAATATGACCTTTTCCGTCAAACACCCAGGTTTCTGTTGCAACCTTGTCAATAAAGGCTCTGTCATGACTTATTACAATTACAGTACCCTTGTAGCTGAAGATCAAATCTTCTAAAAGCTCCAGAGTTTCAAGATCAAGATCATTTGTAGGCTCATCTAAGATCAGCAGATTTGATTCTTTTGCAAAAAGCCTTGCCAGAAGAAGGCGGTTTTTCTCTCCACCTGACAGTACTCTTACAGGAGATCTTGCACGTCTTCCTGAGAACAAAAAGTTTGCAAGATATGAAATAACATGCTTGCTTTTACCGTTTATGGTAACCTCTGTGTGCCCATCTGCAACGTTGTCTGCAACACTTTTATCAAGATCAAGAGCCTCATGATACTGATCAAAGTACTGAACAGCGAGGTTTACTCCGATCTTTATTCTGCCACTATCAG
>JBJEWX010000319.1:0-5412 GCA_051885275.1 Succinivibrio sp.
GAGGCAGCGATCATGACTGCATTGTTACTGTCCTGTTCTCTGATAACCTTTGTATCAAAGGATCTGATGCTCTTTAGTATCTGGTAATTATCCTTAAGGTTCTTTTTATTTATAAGTCCGGTATTACTATTAAAGTGGGCAACAGCATAATCATAGTCTAAGATATTTAAAAGTTTTCCTTTTATGCTGTTGCAGGTTATCTGATTAATGTACAGTTCAGGAGTTATGATAATACTGTTTGCAAAATATGGCGTATCATCTCCTGCAGGTAAAAGGTTTACATTAGATACAAAAAGCTCGTGTATTGAGTCATCAATAGACAGTAGCGCGTTAAAGAGCCCAGGATTTAGAAGGTGTACAAATATCTGAGCGTTTGGGTTTTGTTGTAGAATATATCTAATCTCGTCACCAAGCCCAAATCCGTAAATGTGAATTTCTTTTTTAAAGTCAAGTTTTCTGCAGTAATGAGCAGCTAGTCCTTCTCTGTCATGATGGGAAGTCAGCTGTCTTGAATCAACTATTAATGTTGCTTCTTTTCCCGCATCAAGCTGAATTTGATAATTTCTGTTGAACTGTCCATTAAGCAGGAAGTCTGCAAGTTGCGAATTCAGACTTCTAAGCTTTGCAAAATTCTGTTCATAAATGTTCTGTTGCATACTGATCTTTTTGCAGAAAATTATTCTGACAATTCCTCAACGTATAACCTAATTGTGTATCTACTAATCAATATAATATATGAGATAACTATAAATAAATGAATAATAACAAGTAAAAATTATAAAGCTTTTTTGGTAACTGCTTAAAAATAGGTCTTACATCAAAAATTTATCAAAAAAAATCGGGAATAGATATTTTTTTTCTTTAAAATCATACAGAAAATTTTTATTATTACTATATTATAGATAAAGAGTTAGCGAATCAGGAGATGAACTATGACTAGAGCTGAACTGATTGAGTCACTTGCTAAAAAATTTACGCTTCAGAATCCTCAGTTAATCGACAATGCAGTCAGAGAAATATTTGAGGTTATGATAGAAACTCTGGCCTCCGGCGAAAGAATTGAGATCCGCGGTTTTGGAAGTTTTGAGATCCGCATTCACGAGCCTAGAATTGCTCATAATCCAAAGACAGGTGAACAAGTAAAACTTGATAAGCGCAGAGTAGTTCATTTCAAGCCAGGTGTAGAACTTAGAGATCGTGTCAATACATCTAAGTAATGCAGTTTTTAATAATAAACACATAGCGCAACCAGGCATATGTTTTCATGTGCTTTGTTGCGCCTTGTGTTATTATAGTCGTATATAGAAAATAAAGGATTAACATGATTAAGTTCTGGTTTTATATTGCAGTACTGCTGATTCTTGCTGTTATTGGGCTTGCCATAGGTAGTGCTAATGATTCTTTAGTCTCTTTTGATTTTCTTTTTGTGAAGAAGGAAATCTCGGTTGCTTCAGTTTTGGTGCTAGGTGTTAGTTTCGGCTTTATATTAGGTGTATATTCAAGCTGCCTGCTATGTATAAAACTGTGGTATAAGGCAAAGATTGCAAAACTTTCACTTGGAAAATTAAAAAAACAGATTCAGATTTCTGATAAGACTGATAAGCAGTAATTAAATGTTTGAGCTACTCTTTTTACTTTTACCAATTGCTGCTGTTTATGGATATTTTGTTGGCAGAGGCTCTGTTAAACAAAAGATTCAAAACAGCAAACGTAACCAGAATGCTGATTATTTAAAAGGTTTTGATTATCTGTTAAATAATAAGCAGGAAAAAGCTGTAGATAAATTCATTGCCTATTTCAACAGTAAAGATCCTAGCTTTGAGTCATCCATTGCGCTTGGAAATCTCTTTAGACAGAGAGGTCAGGTAGACAAGGCTATTTCTCTTCATGAAAAGATGTCAAATGACTCTAATCTAGAGGATAGTGAAAGAGAACTATCCTTACTTGAGCTTGCAAATGATTTTATCAGTGCAGGTCTTCTAGATAGAGCTGAGAATATTCTTTTATCCTTAGTAGATATTCCAAGACAGAGAAAATCAGCAGCAAAGCTCCTGCTTAGTGTTTATGAAAAAGAGCAGGATTTTGAAAAGGCTATTGCAGTATCGGAAAAATACTCTCAGGCTCTTGAGAAAAGTGCAGATAAACAGGTTAGTCAGTATCACTGCGAGATAGCCAAAAGATTTGTATTAAACTCTCAGTATAAAGAAGCTGAATCAGAGCTTTACAAGGCAATATCCTGTAATGAAAAATCAGTTAGAGCAAGATTAGAATTAGCTGATATTCTGATTAAACAGTCGGATTTAAAAAAAGCTCATGGTTTAATAAAAGAAGCCTATACTCTTGACAGTTCCTGCGCCATGGTCTGTATTGACAAATTAAAACTCTGTTTCCAAAACAGTGCAGATCCAAATTACAGATTTGCTCTAGAAGATCTTGTTCACAGAACATCATCCGCACAGGCTATGGTCGAATTAGTAAAGGTTGTAGAGCAGATATCCGGTCAGTCAGATGCTCAGGCCCTTTTGCTTTCATACACCAAAAATACAGCTAATTTGAAGTTGGTCTCACAATTACTATCCTTAAGAGCTCACAGTTCTGATCCTTCAGCAAATGAGTCAATTCTTCAGATAAAAAGTATGCTTGACGCTCAGATTTCACTTTCTAACAGATATATTTGTCCAAACTGCGGTTTTGAGAGTAAGATTTTATTCTGGCAATGCCCTTCATGCAGAAAGTGGGAAAGCATGAAAACAAAAGTTGGACTTGATGGAGATTAGTACATGGCAGATCCAAAGGTAATTGTAGCTTTAGATTATGACAATCAGGAAAGTGCATTAAAATTTGTATCATCTGTAAACCCAGAGCTTTGCAAACTTAAAGTTGGAAATGAACTGTTTACCTCTGCAGGTCCTCAGTTTGTCTCAAAGCTTGTTGATAAAGGTTTTAAGGTTTTTCTTGATTTAAAATTTCATGATATTCCAAATACTGTGGCAAAGGCCTGCAGTGCAGCTGCAAGAATGGGCGTCTGGCTTGTAAATGTTCATGCATCAGGAGGTCCTGTAATGATGAAGGCTGCCAGCGAGGCCTTAGATGCATTTAATGAAAGACCTAAACTTATAGCAGTAACTGTATTAACCTCAATGGATAAGGATCAGCTCTCTTCTGTTGGTATAGGCTGTGAACCAAAATCCCAGGTATTGCAGCTAGCTAAGCTTGCTAAAGAATGCGGTCTTGATGGTGTTGTTTCCTCAGCAAAGGAAGTCAGCCTTATTAAGCAGTATATGGGGGTGCCTTTTATCTGTGTGACTCCAGGTATCAGACCTGCAGGAAGCGAGATTGGTGATCAGAGGAGAATTATGACTCCAGAGGATGCTGTTAAAGCTGGCTCCGATTATCTTGTAATAGGCAGACCAATTACTCAGTCCTCAGATCCAGTTGAAACTCTTACAAAGATTAATGACTCTATAAGTTCTCTGTAATCATAGCCAAGTCTTATCCTTTATTCTTAAACCTAAAATTAGTCCTTACAGCATTTAAGGGCTATCAGGCATAAAAAAGGCTGGTCAAAGCCAGCCTGTCATAGTTTAACCGTAAATTTTACTTGTATTGCTGTACCTGAAGCCGTAAAGCCATAGCTGATGCCTGCGCATTGATTTCTTTACAAATCCTAAGTGACTGTTCATCCATCTTTACTGTGACTACAACCCTGCCTGCATCAAATTCAAACACTCCCTGACCTTCGATTGAAAACTGACCTTTGAAAAAGGCAACCACGTATTTTGCAATCTGCTTTGGTGCGTATGATTTAAATACTCTCATTTGTCTCTCTTTATGTCGTTGGTAACTTCTGCTGTAAGGAAGTAAAATTTAAAAAATGAATATTTATAATTATTTTTAACATAACAATTATAGGTCATTTTTCGGACTTAAAAAGTGACATATGACATTATTTATCAAATAGTTAGGTGAGTTTTTTAATTGTGAATAAAGGTCACAAAAATCGCAAGTGCACGGGTGGCACATACTTTGGATTTATCAAAAATCGTGATAGGACTGTTTAATATTTTGACCTTATTCAAAAATTCTGTCATCATTATATGGACTTATGAATCTTTCATAACGCCCCCTAACCTTGTCATAATCCAGAACAAGCGCACAGGCTGTATCAAAGCTAGGTGGAAATTCATTTTTTCCGTTAATCTGATATGAAAGCAGTTCCACAAGCGGCAGATGAGACACCAGCAGAACTACGTCATTATCGCTGCATGTAGTTTCAAGATATGAAATGATATATTGAGGGTTACCTGATGGAGATAATTCTCTTAAATATTCCACATCCCCCTCATAACCAAGATTGTTTACTGCAATCTGACAGGTTTGCCTTGCTCTGGTTTTAGGAGAGCAGAAGCATTTTGAGATCCTTGTGATGCTTGAGATTTTGTTAGCAGTAGTCAGTGCCTCATTTATTCCTTTTGAGGATAAGATCCTGTCATTGCAACTGAAAACAGCTTCTCCGTGTCTGAGTATTATTATCTTCATACAAATGTTCACACTTAATAATAATTATAGGGAAACAGCTCTAATAAATGCTTTATATAAGGGGCTCGTTCCTTTTTAGCTTACTACAATTTTATTGAAACTTATTATTTTTTTTATCTTCCTCTTCCTTTTTTATTCTAGGATCTAAGAGAGATAGATAAATCCATACCAGATAGATTAACTTATCTGCATGCCTGTGTAGGTGTAATAGATCAGTTTTCAGACTATTTTTTCAGTATTGAGATGATATAAGCCCACACACGTTTATGCAGGAATGATGTGGTGACATGAAAAAATATGAAGGGTACTTCCTTTACCTCTTTACTAATTCTTAATCCTAGGCCTAATTATTTAAAATGACCAGTGTGTGAATGTTAAACAAGCAGCATGGAGTTATTCAATGGCTGGCATTCTCAAAAGCAAAACGAAGGCGAGCTGTCTGTGAACTTAACGCTTATATCACAGGGATTTGCTACTGCAGGTTGGGAGGAGCTAACTCTAGCTTACAGCATATCAGGGATTCTTAGGCTGTTGAATGAATAGCTTCAAATAGTGGCAGTAAATATAATTGAATTATGGCAAAATATAAGCCATCGAGCTGTTTCGTATAGTGTAATATTTTATGATAATTGACTCAGTATTTTTCAATGAATTATAAATATTTAAAGAATAACAGAAACCTTAAGGCTTTTTTTAGAGATGCAAGTTCTGAGGAGATAAAACAGATCCTGGATAGGCTTGAAGCTTTATACAGGGATGTTTTGCATAATGAGGAAGAACTGCTTCAGAAGAAAAAGGAAAGAGAATCTTTTCTCAAAAATGTGCTTGAATCCTTAGAAGGTCACAATTATACGGTTGACGATCTGGCCGCAC
>JBJEWX010000320.1:0-5411 GCA_051885275.1 Succinivibrio sp.
GATTAAGTATAACAATCTCAAGTCACCTTACAATGTATACGTCGGACAGAAGCTGTATCTGTCAAAAAGATCTGATACTAACAACAGTGTAAAGACTGCAGACAGAACTCCTCAGTCAGTGGTTCCTGTTGCAGGTGGAAATCAGAATTCAACAAATACAAGTATAGTAACAAATGGTACTGCATCTGTTGTAACAACAGAGCCAATTAAGGTTCTATCAGGAAAAACCCGAAAGGTATCTAATGTTACCTGGATGTGGCCTACAAAGGGAACAGTAGTAAAAGGCTTTTCCTCTTCAAATAAGGGCCTTGATATAGCAGGTTCAAGAGGTCAGAACGTAAATGCTGCTGCTGAAGGACAGGTGGTATACTCTGGCAATGCTCTAAGAGGATATGGCAACCTTGTTATTATAAACCACAATAATGAATTCCTATCTGCTTATGCTCATAATGACATGCTGCTGGTTAAAGAAGGTCAAAGGGTCAAAAGAGGTCAGGTCATAGCAAAGATGGGCTCTACAGATGCAACAAGGATCATGTTGCACTTTGAAATAAGATATAAGGGAAATAGCGTAGATCCAAGAAAGTATCTACCTAAATAAAACATACGTAAGGATGCAAATGGGCAAATTAAAAAATTATTCTCCTGAGGAAGATTTGGTTAAATCCCGTGGGGCTGGCGAAACAGAAGAAGATTCAGAAAAGCAGGGCTCTTTATCGGCATCAAAGGCTGATAATCAGGATCTGCTTTCTAATTACTTCACCTCTATCAGAAAGTATCCTCTTTTATCCTCAGAAGAGGAGTGTGCGATAGGAAAGAAGGCAAAATTAGGGGATAAGAGATCAATTGATATGATGATCACCTCTAATTTAAGGCTTGTTGTAAAAATCGCCAAAAACTATCGAGCCAGAGGTATTCCTCTTTTAGATTTAATTGAAGAGGGCAATTTAGGTCTGATTCATGCGGTTCAGAAATTTGAACCGGAAAAAGGTTTTAGGTTTTCAACCTACGCAACATGGTGGATTAGGCAGAGCATTGAGCAGGCTATAATGTGCCAGTCAAGACTTGTAAGACTTCCAGTTCATGTGATTAAAGATATTAACATTGTGCTCAAAGCCAAAAGAGCAGTTCAGGAAGAGGATTTTTCAAAGCCTGTTTCAATTCAGGATATTGCAGAAAGAGTTGATAAGGATCCTGAGCAGGTCCGCTCCTTGCTGTCCCTCTTAGAGGGCACTACCACTCTGGATATGAGTGTAAAAGGCTCTGATGATGACAAGGAAGTATCTCTTTTAGACATAGTTGCAGATACAAAGGTAGAGACTCCTTTTGAGCATGTTGATAAGAGAGAAATAGTCGCTATAGTCAGAAACTGGTTTAACTCTCTTCCTGAAAAACAGCAGATGGTTGTTCTTTACCGTTTTGGTCTTAACGATGAAGAGGTTCTGACATTAGAGGACGTGGGTAAGAAGATAGGATTAACAAGAGAAAGAGTTCGCCAGATCCAAAGCGAAGTGCTCAAAAGTCTTAGAAAGACTTTTGAACAGTATGGCATCGACAAAACCTCTCTTGGAATAAAGTCTTCCGACTAACAAATCATATTATGCGACAGAGGCTTTAATTGACAAATGTTTTCTTCTAAAGTCTCTGTTTGATATCAGCAAGAAGGTTTAGCGCCTGTATTGGTGTAAGGTTGTTGATATCCGCTTTTCTTAATTCTTCAACAGCTAAAGGCTCCTTGTAAATTATTTGAGGGGGCTGTATATCCCGCAACTGATTATTCTTTTCTGACTTAAGACAGGTCTGATTGTCTTTTTCAATTGTTCCACTGTCTTTTTGCAGTTTTGAAATATGATCTTTGGCCATGTTGATAATAGCAGATGGCAGCCCGGCTAGTTTACCTACCTCAATTGCATAGGAGTAGTTTTGAGAACCCTTGCAGGCTTTATACAGAAATACAATTCTTCCATCAAAATCAGTTGCTTTAAAGCAGATATTTTCAACAGTACTGTAGGTTTGCTCAAGTTTTGCTATTTCTGGATAATGAGTTGCAAAGAGGGTAAAGCAGTTAAGTTTTGAACACATGTGATCGGCAATTGACAAAGCAAGAGCACATCCTTCGTAGGTACTTGTGCCTCTGCCAATTTCATCCATTAGAACAAGACTGTTTGATGTCGCATTATTGATGATAGAGGAAGTTTCTTCCATCTCTACCATGAAAGTTGAGCGACCAGAAGAGAGATCATCAGATGCACCGATTCTTGTGAATATCCTGTCGATATCTCCGACTATTGCTTCTTTAGCTGGAACCATGGAACCTATTCTTGCCATAATTGCAATTAATGCGGTCTGTCTCATATAGGTAGACTTGCCACCCATATTAGGACCAGTAATTACGAGCATATGCTTGTCTTTAAGCTCAATATCATTTGAAACAAATGGAGAATCAGTAAGAGTTTCAATTACCGGATGTCTTCCCTTGACAATATTCAGTACATGCGAGTTTGTAAGCTCGGGTCTTACATAGTTTCTGTCTTTGGCTATTGAAGAAAAACAGTACAATACGTCTAATAGAGAAATCTTGTCAGAAAGTGATGCAAGCTCTTCAATCCTGGTTTTAAGATTATTCACTATCTCATTAAAAAGCTCTGTTTCAAGCTCTAATGATCGATCCTGAGCACTAAGCGCCTTCTGCTCTAATTCCTTTAACTCTGGAGTGACATATCGCTCATTGTTTTTGAGTGTCTGACGTCTTATGTAATAGGAAGGAACTTTTTGGGCCTGTGCTTTAGAGACTTCAATGTAGAAACCATGAACTGAATTGAAGTTAACTTTAAGGGTACTGATGCCTGTATTCTCACGCTCTCGAGATTCAATTTTCTCAAGAAGTGTCTGAGAACCACTCATAAGTTTTCTTAGCTGGTCTAACTCCTCATTGTAACCATCTGCAATCACGCCGCCGTCTCTAAGCAGTGTTGATGGGAGAGGAGCAATTGATCTTGTCAAAAGATCCTTTATCTCTGAGAGTGCTGGAATAGAAGCTGAGATTTTATTTAAAATCTGGTTGCCAGAGTTTCCAAGTATATCTTTTAGCTCAGGTATTGCTCCTAGAGTATCTCTAAGGGATGACAGATCTTTTGGTTTGCATGAAGACAGACCGATTCTAGCAACAATACGTTCAATATCGCATATTTTTTCAAAGCACTCTTCAAGATGAGTATCCAAAGCTGTATTGAAAGCCTCAACAATATCCAGTCTTTTATTGATAACGCTGTTATCTCTTAAAGGCTGAACAATCATCCTTCTGATAAGTCTGTGCCCCATAGGGGTTAGTGTCTTATCTAGAACGCTTAGCAGTGATCCCTGAGTTTCGCCACGTAAATTACACATAAGCTCAAGATTTCTCTGAGCGCATTTATCTAAGATAACGCTGTCGCTCTTGTCATCTCTGCTGATTGACCTGATATGATTTACATCGCAGTTTTGGGTATCTTTAATATAGCTAAGCAGTGCACCTGCGGCACATATTCCATCTTCAAGGTTTTCTATGTCAAACCCAAAGAGACTGTTTGTCTCAAACTGTTTGCAAAGAAGTTTGTAGCAAGTTTCAAGTTCAAAACACCATGGAGGAAGAGTCTTCCGTGAGTTTATTCCCTCAAGTACCTCTGAATCTTTAAAGTTTTCCTCTAAGACAATTTCAATTGGAGATACTCTGTCAATATAAAGCTTAAGTTCTGCAAGATTAGGACAGACTGTAGTTTTAAATATTCCTGCGCCTAAGGATATGAAGGAAAAACCGTAATAGTTTTTCCCTTTGAAAATACAGGCGGTTATATTATCCTGTTTCTCAGGAGCAATTCCTTCGTCAGTTACAGTACCAGGAGTAATAATCTTTGTAACCTTTCTTTCAAAAGTCTTAAGATTTCCTGACGGAGCTACCTGCTCACAAATAACGCAGGACTCTCCAAGCTTAATCAGCCTGGCAATATAGTTATCAACTGCATGGAAAGGAACGCCAGCCATTGGAATAGGAGCGCCGTTATTGGTTCCTCTTTTGGTAAGGGTCAGATCTAGCAGTTTTGAAATCTTTTTGGCATCGTCATAAAAGAGTTCATAAAAGTCACCTAATCTGTACAGTACAAGTGTATGAGGGTACTTTGATTTAATTTCAAGGTACTGTTTCATCATGGGGGTTGCTGATTGCATCAGGTCTTTCATCTTAGTTCCAAAAAAAATGATTGAAATTGCAAATAATGACGATGGATATCTGAATCTTAAAAGTATGCTGTATTATAATCTATTGAGTCACAATAAAAAGAAAGATTTAATTGATTTAAGTGTATATAAAAAATATATTGACATATCCTATACAGTTAAATATTATACTTTATAGTTAAGTTTTAGTCGGAGAATATTTTTCATGGCAAGCTCAAAGAATGCAGAAGGCGCATCTTCAAAACTAGTAGCTAACATTACAAAAGATCCAAAAAAGCAGAAGGCACTTGAAGCTGCCATGGAGCAGATTGAGAGACAGTTTGGCAAAGGCGCAATCATGCGTCTAGGTCAGAATGAGCTTATGGATATAGAAGCAATTCCAACAGGATCATTATCTTTGGATATTGCTTTGGGAATTGGTGGTCTCCCTATGGGAAGAATCATCGAAATCTACGGACCTGAATCATCAGGAAAAACAACATTAACATTAGAGTTGATTGCGCAGGCTCAGAAAAAAGGCAAGATCTGCGCTTTCATTGATGCAGAGCACGCTTTGGATCCGGTTTATGCCAAGAAATTAGGAGTAAACGTTGAGGATGTTTTTATATCACAACCTGATACTGGAGAGCAGGCTCTCGAAATCTGTGAGACATTAGTACGCTCTGGCGGTATTGATGTAGTGATCATTGACTCAGTTGCAGCTTTAGTACCAAAGGCTGAAATTGAAGGTGAAATGGGGGACAATCACGTAGGCTTGCAGGCAAGACTGATGTCACAGGCTCTAAGAAAACTAACAGGTATTGTTAAGCAGGCTAACTGCATGGTAGTGTTCATTAACCAGCTGCGCATGAAGATTGGTGTAATGTTTGGAAATCCGGAGACAACAACAGGCGGCAATGCGCTTAAGTATTATGCATCAGTCCGTCTGGATATCAGAAAGAGTACTGCCTTAAAAGACAAAGAAGAGGTGATTGGCAACGAGACCAAGGTTAAGGTAGTAAAGAACAAGGTTGCTCCTCCTTTTAAGACTGCAAACTTCCAGATTTTATTTAACTATGGAATTGCAAAAAATGGCGAGCTCTTAGATTTGGGAGTAGGTTCAAAAGTTGTGCAGAAAACAGGTGCCTGGTTTGCATACAATGGACAGAAGATAGGTCAGGGTAAAGTAAATGCCATGAAATTCCTAGATGAAAATCCAG
>JBJEWX010000321.1:0-5390 GCA_051885275.1 Succinivibrio sp.
AATAGATTATTCAGAGACTAGTGCTTTTACCCACACTTATGCACGAAGCCTCAAATATATTAGAGGATTTCGTGTTTAGTACGAAATGATTAACTAAAGGATCTATGATTAAATTTAGATCTGCTTTTCTGTGTAACATAGAATTCGATATGAACTATATAATCAAATTTGGAAATATTGATGGATAATTATTTTTATTTTCAGAGAATTAATTCTTTATTAGCTAATTTTTCGAATGAAGAAATTGAGAATATATTATTAAAATACTTCACTGATGAACAAACAGAGTTTACTCAAGAACTTAAAAGAATAAATTTTCCAAGAGAAATAACATTTTTAATTGATTATTTTGAAAGTCTTATTCCAAGTGAAGTGTCATCAAAGAATGGAATTGTTTTTACTCCAAAGTATATTTCTGATTTTATAGTAAAGAATACTATTACTTCTCTTGGAAGGGTTATAGATCCATCTTGTGGTTGTGGTATTTTTCTCGTTTCAGCCTTTGAATATCTCGTAAATAGATTAAATATATCTCCTAAAATTGCTCTAAGTAATTTATATGGTTCTGATATTAATACTGACAATATCCGTAGATGTAAGATTGTTTTAAATATATTAGCTTATGATTACAATGTTGACTTCGATTTTAGTAAAAATATCTTATGCCTAGACTCACTTCGTTCTAATTTATCAGAATCATTTGGAGTAGAGGATTTCAATTACATTGTTGGAAATCCACCTTATGTAAATCCGCATGATTTAGATAAAGATATTTCTATCTTTTTAAAAGAAAAGTTTTTAACTAATAAAGTTGGTACTTCTAATATTTTTTATGCATTTATTGAACATTCTCTCAAATTTATGCATAGAGATGGATACTTATCATTTATTGTACCAAATAATTTTTTAACAATATCTGCCGGAAAATGTTTAAGGAAATTTATATCAGACTTTTGTTTACTGGAAGAAATTATAGATTTCAGCAGTAATATGATTTTTAATCCTGTTAGAACATATAGTTGTATTATAAAGCTATCAAACAAAGATAAAGATACATTTAAATCTACAAAAATTTATAAAACTGACGATATTCGCAGAAGCTTAGAAAGATTAAGTTTTGTGACTTTAAATAAGAAAATTTTAAATGCTGATAAATGGCTTTTAAGTGATTTTTCAGTTTCTGACAATATTGCTTTAATTGAAAAACAGCCGATAAAACTAGGAAAATATATACGTACAGGCATAGCAACCTTAAAGGATAATGTATATATCATTGACAAAGATATAAATGGTTTCTTTAAAGAAATAAATGGGGTTCGATACAAAATAGATGAAGATTTAGTCAAACCTCTATATAAAATTCCTGACATTAATAAATATGAAGATATAAAATCTGCTCAGAAATATATTATCTTCCCTTATCAGTTTAATGAAAGTCAAGGAAAATATTCTTTAATTCCAGAAAACGTTCTAAAAACTAAGTTTGCTAATACATATGTATATTTAAGCTCATGCTTCAGTGAATTATGCAAAAGAGATAAGGGCAAACCAAATCCAGTTGCTTGGTATGCATATGGTAGGACTCAAGGACTTAATAAATACGGAAAAAAGATTTTGTTTCCAACTTTTTCAAATTTCCCTAAATTTAGAGTTATAAACGACGAAAACGCCCTTTTCTGTAACGGATATGCGATATTCGAATCCGAAGACATAAATTTAGATGTTTTGAGTAAAGTTATAAACTCGAAAATAATGGCATACTACGTTTCTAACACTAGCTATCCAATTGAAGGAGGCTATTATTGTTATCAAAAGAAGTATATTGAAAATTTTTCAATTCCTGTTTTTTCAGATGAAGAAAAAAAGAATATTCTTCAATATGATGAAGAATCTTTAAATAATTTTTTAGTTTCAAAATATCATTTAAATATATAGTTTTTTCCAAATCGATTGATGTATTTATTCAGAATGTCTTTTGAAAAATTAGTTAGACTTATTGAAGTGAAATCAAGGTTGAAGTTTGAAGATATAAGATTATCTTTTTTTAATTCTTCAGGAGTTGTATATAAAAAAGGAGTTTGTCGATTAAAATCAACAATTAATAAAGCGCAACGTTCATACATATATAGCTTGTCGAGTTCATCATTTCTGTCACTTATTGCCTTGAAAAAGGATATATATTTTTCGATGTTTACGTGATTTTTTTTGAAACCAACAACTTTGTTTTTAGCCAAGAGGTCATCATATTCATGAACAGGTATTAAAAATACTTCTCCAAGAACCGCTTTAGTATACTTTAAATGTATGTTCAATGGTTCTGCAAAAGTTCTCTCGAATAATGTGTCTGAGTTTTTGGCCAAACTGCTCATTTGAGATCTTACATTGATAATTAAGGACTTTTCTGTAAAATCAAAGCCGTACTCATCAAAAACATCTTCATAAGCTAAAGGTCCCCAATTGATTTTAGTTCTTACTTTTGAAACACCCTTAGGAACTGCTACAATATCCTGGTCTTTCTGCTTTAACCACCCTGCTATTTTTATTTCTGGACTTGAGTAATCAAGAGGAGGATTAATACATTTTGGATCTACACCATTACATATCAATTGTTTTTTTACAATGTCATGAATCAAGTTTACAGGTTTTGATGTTCTTATTATTGCGTTTTTTCCTTCAACACCGTTTTTGCAAATAGCATCTTCAATTGACTGTTTAAATTTAATAAGATGCTCTTTTAAAAATGAATTAAAACAGTCAGTTGTTTCCATCATAGTTTCCATTGAAATACTCCGAATCAAAAAATTGAGATGGAGTAAGTTCAAAGAAAGTCCATATTTTTTCTAAATTGACTATTGAGATATTACGCTTTCCATTTTCCACAGAAGTGATGTACGTACGATCTAAACCAACTTCTAAAGCTAGTTTTTCTTGTGATATACCTTTGGAATTTCGTAACTGTCTAATCCTATGACCAACTTGAATCTTGATGGACATTTTAATACTCCATAAATCAAGTTAATACTGGATTTATGTTGACTATATATCCACGGATTATAAGTCACATTAGTATTAGGATGTGAAAATGTTTGTATTATAACTTCTAAAATCATGTAGATTAGAAAAGTAATCTAATTTTCTGTTTATGTATAAATATTGACGACTTGAAATGCTTTGGCTGGGTTTTCAATGAGATACTGATATAGATCAACTTTGTTGTACATCAGAGCGAAATAAAAAAAAGGTGCCATATGTTCTGGCACCTGAAAATTGCAAATAGATTGCCTTGGATGATAGTTACAAAGTTAATCTAGTGAAAGTACTGAAGAGATTGTCTTGAAGATATCAGTCTGATCAGTTAAGCCTAAAATGTTTACTGCACCAGGACCGTAAGCTGCAACTCTTAACTGAGCGCCGGTGTGACCTGAATTATTAACATCCTCAGAGTTACCATATGAGATGGTCATAGGAGCGCCGTCAGCAGTTACAACAGCCTGTGTGAAGCCAGGGGCAACAGCATCTGGATAGCAGATCTGAGTTGAATGAGCATGATCAGCTGTTACAATAACTAAGGTATTGCCGTCTTTTTTAGCAAACTCTAAAGCAACCTGAACAGCCTCATCAAGATCCATAGTCTCACCGAACTGTCCGCATGGGTTGTTAGCATGAGCCTGCTTGTCAATTGAAGCGCCTTCTACCTGTAGGAAGAAACCGTTCTTGTTGTCTTTTAACAGATCAATTGCCTTTTTGGTCATGTCTGCAAGTAGAGGAACAGAACCGTCACGCTCTGCGTTAACCTCACACTTAACCGGCTCTTTATCAAGGTTGCCATGGAAGGTTGCCTGAGGTCCCTTGAGTCTGATTGGCATATTGCCCTCAGAGAACAGACCTAAAACAGGAGCCTTCTGTGAAGCCTTAGTTACAGCTGCAAGTTCGTTTGCATTGGTTACAACAGTAAAGCCTTCAGCCTTAGCCTGTTCAAGCAGTGTCTTGCCTGCATATTTACCTGCAGTAGCCTTTTCCATGAATGACTTCATACCGCCACCTAGGGTAACATCAGGACGGGTCTTGATAAGCTGCTCAGAGATAGAGCCTAAACCACCCTTATCTAAGGTCTCATTAGGGCATTTTTCAGCAGTAGCTGATGGGCCATAGCACTTTCTGTGGCTTACGTGAGCAATTAAAGCTGCAGGAGTAGCATCCTGGATTTCAGCTGTTGAAACGTCACCGGTTGCTAAACCTTTCTTCTTTGCAATCTCAATCAAGGTTGGGAAAGGCTTGCCGTTAACATCCACACCGATAGCTCCGTTGTATGACTTAACACCGGTAGACCAAGCGGTTGCAGAAGCTGCAGAGTCAGTAACATAATCTGGCTTGTGTGTCTTTCTGTTTAAAGAATAGTGGGTGTACTGACCGGTAATTGGAAGAGCATCTAAACCCTTAAAAGCACCGCCTGCGCCGTGAGCATAGTTTCTTGCAGCTGTGATTTCGCTGTCACCCATACCGTCGCCGATGAGAAGAATTACATTTTTAGCCTTCTTCTTGTTGGCAAGTTTCCACTCTGACTCATACATCTTGTACATGTCACCGTGAATTCTTGAAGCGCCACCTTTTACAGTGATATCGCCTACTGCCTGACGGTTGTAAACGTCATCAGCAACAGCTGAATTAGCAGCTAAAACAGTAGCTAAGGATAATGCTAAAGTTGTAATGATTTTTTTCATTTTTATACCTCAAATTGTTTTCTACGCCTAAAAATTTAGCCATGTCTTGTAAAAAATAAAGGTATAAAAAGTTAAGAAAATAATTCGAATTGTTAAAAAAAAGAGACAGCGTACGCTGTCCCTTTAATTGATTAACAAGGAAATTACTGAAAACTGTTATCTTGAAGAGAGGGCCTTTGCGATTTCCTCAAGTGATCTGCCCTTTGTCTCAGGCATCATGATAAGAGCAAATACCAGCTGAATAATCATCATCAGGGTAAAGAAGCCGAACATGAATCCTGCATCAAAGGTTGCAATTGCAATTGGGAATACCAGTGTCAGACCTGCAGCAAAGATCCAGTGGGTGAAGCTTCCTAAAGCCTGACCTTTTGCTCTGAACTCATTAGGGAAGATCTCAGAGATGAACACCCAGATAATGGTACCAGAGCCGATGGCATGAGAGGCGATAAATACAATCATACAGATAAGCACGGTTGCACTAACATTGCCAAGAGAATCTGAAGAGATGCTCTTTAACTCAAGAGCCGCATTCTTGATGGTTTCAACATCGTCACCGTCAAATACTGCAAGACCCTGTGAAGGAGTTATGTTCTGAGTCTTTGCAAGGTTCAGGAGGTCTGACTTTGCCTTGGCAAAAGTCTCTTTAGTCTTTGTCAGATCCTCTGCTGT
>JBJEWX010000322.1:0-5305 GCA_051885275.1 Succinivibrio sp.
AGCGCAACAAAGAAAGAAATTGTACCGCCAATAATTAGATCACTCCACAAAGCATCCCCCATACCCTGAGTATAGAGTTTTGCAACCTCAAAGATGCCAGAAGCGATAATAACAGGGATTGACAGTAAAAAACTGAATCGAGCTGCAGCCTCTGCCTTTAAACCGAGGAAAAGACCTGCTGTTAGGGTGATACCAGAACGTGAAGTGCCTGGAATTACCGCTATTGCCTGAGCACACCCAATTATAAAAGCCTGAACATAGGTAAGGGGTCTTAGAGAGTCTGGTCTTGCGCCCTGCTTTATATCAAGATTTCTCCACACCAGTTTGCGGTTAACATAAGAGGCAACACCTAATAACAGACCAAAGACTATTGTAGTGACTGCAATCAGACGAATGCTGTCTCTAATCTCGGTTGAAATAACCTTTTCAAAGAGAGCTCCTATTACACAGACCGGAAGTGTTGCAATAATAATGCAAAAACCAATTCTGGCAATTGGGGTTATCTTACGGCGAATGCAGGCCTCAATTGTGTAGGTGCTAATCTTGATTAAATCAGCAAGATAATAAAGAACAACGGCCAGCAGCGTGCCTACATGAACGGCTACATCAAAGGCAAGTCCCTGATCTTCCCAGCCTAAAAGCTTTGATGGAAAAATAAGATGAGCACTTGAAGATACAGGGAGAAACTCAGTCATACCCTGTATCAGCGCTAACACAAATACGTGCAGGAGAGTCATTTTTAATCCTTTACGTTATGCCACTGAGGAGCTTCTACAGACCAGTCAATTTCAACCCTGCTAACCTTGCACTTTTCAGGCAGACGAGGCTCCATTTCCTGCCAGATTTCACCTACCTTTACCTTAAGCAGAGGATGCTCAAGATTAGGATCAAGTTCACACAGAGGGCATAATACAAATGGGTAATCCTGAATATCATGACGTGGAACCTTGCATGGCTCAGTTGTAACAGTGTCACCAAACAGGAGAATATCAATATCGAGACGACGCTTTAAACCAAAGTTTGTACCCTCATTGAACATCATCTCGGTACCGGCTAACTGCTCTACCTTCTGTAGACAGGCATAAAGATCCTCAATAGATGCCTCAGTATCTCCCCCAAATACCATATTGTAGTAGTCAGGCTCTCCTGAACGGACAGCGTGGCTTATCCATACTGATGATTTGGTAAAGTTCTTAAACAGTGGACCAATCTTGGCGACTGCAAATCTTAAAGCATTTTCCTTGTTCAAATTTGAACCTACACCAAGATACACTCTTGTAGCCATTTTTTACTCCGATTTTCTTGTTATCTGTATTCCTGCGCCCGTGGCATCTGCAATAGCTTGAGGTTTATTCAAGCGAACTGTTACCGATTGGGGCTTAAATTCTTTTAAAATCAGATCGCAAAGCTCAACTCCAAGTTCTTCTAAAAGTCTTGCCTTACGCTCTATAATATAAGCTTTTACTCTATTTGATAAAAGAGCATAATCAATGCTCTTTGACAGATCACCCTGTTCTCCTGCCTCAGAAAGTGAGGTTTCAAGTTCAATGGAAACAAGCAGTGGTTGAGTATTCACTCTTTCATAATCAAGGATGCCGATTATACAGTCAACCTTAAGCTCTTCTATAAAAATCCTGTCCATTATAATGCCGCAAGTTCAGACAGAGGCCATCTTGGACGAACCTTTATCTGAAAATCTCCAATCTGTCCTGCCTTAAAGCGGAGCATTCCAACTTGTGCAATCATTGCACCATTATCGGTACAGAATTCTCTTCTTGCAAAAAATGCCCTGCCCTTCATTTTTTTCATCAGATCTGAAAGTCTGTTTCTGATGTCTGTATTAGCAGACACGCCGCCTGCAACTACAAGTGTCTTAAGCCCGGTCTGTGTTAGTGCCCTTTTACATTTAATTTCAAGGGTATCTGCCATAGCCTCGGTGAACCCTTTGGCAATGTCGCCTTTAACCTCTTCAATTCTTTCCTTGTCAGCAATAACCGCATTTAGTACCGCTGTTTTCAAACCTGCAAAGCTAAAGTCACAGTTAGGATTTTTAATCATAGGACGGGGAAAATTATATACTCCCGATCTGCCCGATTGTGCCAGTTTTTCAAGACCAGGACCGCCAGGATATGGAATTCCCAGAAGTTTTGCCGTCTTGTCAAAAGCTTCACCTGCCGCATCATCAACTGACTGCCCTAACAGCTCATATACCCCAGGCTTTTGTACCTTGATAAGCATAGTATGACCGCCTGAGATAAGCAGTGCCACATAAGGAAGCTCAGGTTTTTCCTCCTCTAGCATTGGAGCTAAAAGATGTCCTTCCATATGATGAACAGGTACACATGGAATGCCCAGTGCATATGCAAGCGCGCCTGCCTCCATAGCTCCTGAGAGCAGAGCTCCAATAAGTCCCGGGCCTTTGGTATAGGCTATGGCACTTATATCAGATAATTGCATGCCAGCCTTTTCAAGAGCCATTCTTACAAGAGGAACTACTCTTTTTATATGATCTCTTGAGGCAAGTTCAGGTACCACTCCACCATACTGTGCATGCATTGCAATCTGTGTATGAAGAGTATGAGAAACAAGGCCTGCCTCATCATCAAAGATGGCTACACCTGTTTCGTCACATGAACTTTCTATTCCAAGTACTCGCATTTAATATCTCTTAAAAAATCAACCCGTCTATTCTATCAGAAAGTTATCATGAAAATGATCTAAAAATGCAGCATGAAGGTTACAGGTCCATCATTCTCAAGAGTCACCTTCATGTCTGCGGCAAAAATGCCCTCTTCAACTTTTGGAAAAACGCTGCGGGCGTATCCTGTAAACTTTGAATAAAGCTCTTTTGCCTGCTCCGGAGGCATTGCCGGATCAAAACTAGGTCTGTTCCCCTCCTTGGTATTGGCCGCAAGGGTAAACTGCGATACTAAAAGAATACTCCCATCTACCTGTGACACATTAAGGTTCATCTTTTCGTTCTCATCATAGAACATACGGTATCTGACGATTTTGTCAAACATTCTGCGGCACTTGGCCTCATCATCGCCTCTCTCAAGACCGATAAAGGCTAAAATCCCTCTGTCAATTCTGCCTGTTATTTTTCCTTCAACGGCAACACTGGCATAGTTTACTCTCTGTAATAATGCAAACACTTATAACTCCTTTGCAAACGTGTTAAATTATACACAAATGAGGTGAATTATGCTTTTGAATCTTCTGTGTGTTGGAATTGGCGGTTTTATAGGCGCAGTTGCAAGAGTGCTTGCAGGAATTGCAGTTTCAAAGATTTCTCTTCCTCTGGCCTTTCCTGTTTCAACCTTATGCGTGAACATGGCAGGATCTTTTCTGATAGGCTTTTTTTTAACCCTGCCTGCAGTTGTATCTTCAGGCAATTTAAAAAGCTTTTTAACAGCAGGGCTTCTAGGCGGTCTTACTACCTTTTCTACCTTTAGCTTTGATACCCTCTCCCTGATTGAACAGAGACTTTTTATAAATGCCTTTATCAATGTGCTGACAAATGTGGCCCTCTCCCTCTTGCTCTGCTATTTGGGAACTCTGACATCAAAATTGCTTTTGAGCTGATAAATGGTAAAGGAAGGGAATTTGCAGCTCACAAAAGAACAGTACTGCTGCCACATACTTATGTAAAGTTAATTGCAGATCTAGACCATCTGAAAGCTAGTTAACTATATTCTCGCCTATTTCTCTGTCATCAAAGGTACGCTTACCGTTGACAATACTGTTTACATAGGTATTGATGAGATTTTTTGCAATAGAACTGTATTCACCAGAGATCTCAATTGAGTACATATTATTAACCTCTCCTATCACAACTATATCACGCCCCATATTTGGACAGGATGCGGTATAAAAGCCTTTGCCCAGCTGTTTTGATTCATTGCAGGAGTTATTCTTCACGTAC
Organism: Succinivibrio sp.; assembly: GCA_051885275.1. Taxonomy (GTDB): domain Bacteria; phylum Pseudomonadota; class Gammaproteobacteria; order Enterobacterales; family Succinivibrionaceae; genus Succinivibrio. Next base: position 3,926 of record JBJEWX010000322.1, read on the forward strand.
TCTGAAATTACCCCAAGCGCATCTTTTGCTGCAGTTCTTTTTGAATAGTTGATTCTAATGGTGGTCTTTGGCAGAGGCTGAGTTTTTCTGTTTGTAGGCGAGGTATATACTACGGTTGTGCCTTCCACATTTAAATTCCATGATTCAGGAACAGCAGGGAAATAGGCAATCTGTACTGCAGATAAGGCTGCAAAGGAGCTTAATCCAAGACCTAAAACAGATAAAAGGCCCAAACCTCTAATTCCCATTCTCATTCTCCTCAAATCTCAACTGCTCTTCTAATAATTTTAGCCCATCAGTTGTGTTTGTGCACTGACAAAAGACTTTAAAAAACGGAATTAACTCTTTTCTGTGAACTCTTGCATATCCTAAAAACTGCTTGGTTCTATCCATCACTATCTTATCTGGTCTGTCAGTCTTTGAAAACTCCTCAAGCACCTCGGCTGCAGTTTTAATAATCTGCGCTACAGAATAAGGTTTTGCCTCTCCCTTTATAACATGTCCAAGATTTGGGGTTGGAAAAGCGCCTCTGCCACACATAAAACTGTCACACAGAGTCACTCTCTGACACTCAACAGCATCCTCAAAAGAATTGATATTGCCATTGGCTATCAGTCTTATGCCAGGGGCAAGCTCATGCAGAGGCGCTATTCTTGACCAGTCAAGCGCATCATCCCTGTAGAGCTCTTTTCTTGTTCTGCAGTGAATAGTAATTTCAGATACCCCGTCCACAGCAATTGCCTTTACTATTTCAGGAGCCTCATCCTTTGATGCAAAGCCCAGTCTGATTTTGACTGACAGGCTGCAGGCCGGATCAAGACCCTCTCTTACTGTGGATACAATGGTATGCAGAAGCTCTGGCTCCTTTAGGAGCATTGAACCTGAATGATGAACGAATCTTGAGGGGCATCCAAAATTAACGTCCACGGAGCGTGCCCCAAGCTTATAGGCATTCTGAGCTGATTTTGCCATAAGCAGAGGATCATCACCTAAAAACTGAATTCGAACATCAGTGCCATCTGCGGTTCTGCAGTCATTTAAAAACTCCGGAACCTCTCTTATCAGTATTTTAGGTGCAACAGGAAGGTCAGATACTCTTATAAACTCAGAGAAACACAGGTCATAGCCTCCATGCGCACATAAGATTTTGCGCATAGGTCCGTCAGCTAATCCTTCAAGTGGAGCCAGATATACCTTATAAGAGTTCATATATTTTCCATTGCTAATAAAAACAGTGACCTATTGTACTTTTACGATTATTCTCATGCAAGATATGCCTGTGTGTCCTTTTTAGGATCCAGCTGATGTGATAAAATCAGCTTCGACTAAGGAGAGCATATGATTATTGCAACGCACAACGGCACTTTCCATGCTGATGAA
>JBJEWX010000323.1:0-5286 GCA_051885275.1 Succinivibrio sp.
TATATTTTGTGGTAAATGAAGAGATAATAATTCCGCACCCAATACCCATAACTGCCAGCTGCAACAGGACTACCGGAAGGAGAAGCATTTCTAGTCTAAGCTCAAAATTAAAGTCGCCCAGATAGATAAAAATAATTCCTATAACGGTCATCAAGCCAAACTTGATAAAGAAATCACCAATCTGGGTTATTGCATTTGCAATTGGGTTGCATAACCTCGGAAAATAAATTTTTCCGAAAATTCCGGCATTATTTGTAAAGGTTCCAGCCGAATCATTCAGGCAGGCAGAGAATAGTGCCCACACAATATTGCCTGCCAAATAAAATAGGGGCTTAGGAATTCCATCGGTGGAAAGACCTGCAATTGCACCAAAAACAATTGTATTCATGATTACGGTACATAGCGGATTGATGATAAGCCAGGCAGAGCCTAATATTGTCTGCTTATACCTAGTACTATAATTACGCTTAACAAAAAGCCAGATTAAATCTCTGTACTTAATAATCTCTCTTAGCTTTAAATCGAGAAATTTTCCTTTTGCAGCAATTTCTGTAACGGAGTAATCTATCAAAACAAACCTCGTAAAACTAAAATAACTGTTCTTCTGCTATCTTGCTCATTACAAGCTCTGGAGAAATATTTCTTAAACAGTTGCACTCACAGTAGCCTTTAAAGCACTCGTAAGCCCAGTCTCTGGTAAGCCCCATACAGTAATCGCATTCATCATTGTGAATATTGATGTTCTGTTTATATCCATACATATGAACTGGGGTGGGACCGAATAAAACAACGCACTTTGTATCAAGCTGTGTTGCCAGATGAACAAGACCTCCCTCACAATCAACATGGAGAGAACTTTGCTTTAAAATCCACTTTGTGTTTTCAATACTTTCTCCAAGGACATACAGATTTGCACCTGAAATTTTTTCTGCGTTTTTTGCTCCTAGCTGAACAATGCTAATACTTGGATACTTAGCATGAAACAGACTAATAAATTTTTCTAAATTATCTTTAGGCCATAGTTTCAGCTGTTTAAGTCCAACTCTCATTGCATCTGCACCGTAGTTGATGGTTATATATTGCTTGTTGGTAAGACCTAATTGTTCAAGACAGTTCCTGTGATCCGAAAGTAATGGGAGGTTTATCTTTTTGTCTGCGATCTCAAATGTCTTGCCCATTCTCAGTTCTGTCCAGCGGTCTAAGCCCTCTAACCTGCATTTTTCAAAGCGGAGTCTTTCTCTGTACCACTGCTGCTCAATGTCTACATATATTTTGTTGTAGTTTTCAATGAGATAATCAATTCTCTTGGCCAGTTCTTCTGAAATTAACTTGACCTTGTCTTTTCGGTAATTAAAACACTCAACAAAATGGCCAATATCAAGTGCCAAATCATATTTAGATGCTTCTTGAAAAAACTGATCCTTAAAATTAAGAGTGGTATTTGGATAATTGCAGTAAACTGCATTAGCAAACTCCTGCTTCTCAGCGTAAATTACTAATTTACAGGTGGCTATTCTTAGTAATTCTTCTATAACCTTTGCGCTGATAATGTAGTCTCCAAATCCTCCAGTAAGTCGAAGTGCAACTGAAATTGCATCGTCATATTCAATCCAATTAGAATCATCAACTTCTTCTACCGGTAGTCTCTTTAACTGACGATAGTGAATAATTTTTTTTACAGTTTTAACCAGACCTACAGTTCTGAGTGATGAGAATACTTTTTCGCAAAGATCTCTGTTTATTCTGTAAATGACTAGGCACAGCACAACTACCGCAATTAGTAGCAAAGAGCAGGCTAAACTCAGAAGGACTATTGATAACATTTATCTTCTTTTCCTATAACTTAGTTGCAGCAAATTTCGGCATTACAGTTATTTGTTTTCATATCATTTAAAAAGTTGCTTAATGCTTGATCTGTCGCATCCATTACCTTAAGTTCAGAGATTCTTTCTAAACACAAAGCACTTTTCCCTTGTTGAATTAATCTCCTGCAATCTGGATTCTTGTAACCAGCGTAATAACCAATGGTTCTACACCATTTGCAAGGCTGATCTGTCATTACCGTTATTGGTAATAAATCTCCTTTTCCCAGAACATCAACCTTGTAAGGGAAAAACTGATATTTGTCATAAACTCCGGATATACAAATAGAAGGGACTCTTCCGGCCACAGCCATGTGTAATGAAGCGCTGTCATTTCCAATAACAATTGCCGCATGCTGAATAATGGCAGACCACTTGGAATATGAGGTTTCACCAATATGACTGAAAATTCTTTGAGGCTGTTCAACTAGGGTTTTAAGTTTTGTTGAATAGAATTCCTCACCGGACTCTCCGCATAAATGAATATCAAGGTTATATTTAGCAATTAAGTAATCTGCTACTTTTCCAAATTTTTCTATTGGCCAGCATTTTTCAGATTTAGATGAACCTGGACAAATTACAGCGTATCTACCCTGAACAACACGTGGCTGCGGAATTAGTGATGGAAGCTTGCTTTTGCAATCTTTAAGACCAAGATATTTTAAAAGCTTGCAGTGTCTTTCCAGCATCATTTCATTTTTATCTGGGATCACAGTTTCGTTATATGCAATTTTTGAGATTAGTGCCCTGATTAGAGGTTTCTTTAATTTCATTGATCTAATCAGACCAATCTTTCTTTTTGCATTAACCAAACAGGAGAAAATTTCTGCAGATAGACTTGTTCCTGGAATTATGATGGTTCCTGCCTTATTTCTATAATTTCCAATTACAGTTTTGAAGTATCTGTAACTTGCAAGAAATTTTTTAAAATCAAGCTCTTCATAAGAAATTTCATCAGGAACAGGCATGGTTTCCTTCATGAACTTAAGAATTGATGGTCTTGCAATAAAAATAAGCTTAAATCCTTCTGATTTAGGATATATTCTTGCGTACATCTCAAGAAAGCCCTGTATCAGAATTGAGTCACCGTAAATCTGCTGAAAAACTATAAGTACAGTTTTGTTGTCACAGACTTTTGTGTTTAAGCGTGACAATAAAACATCGGTAACTATTCTTATTCTGGAAATTACTTCTAGCAGTTTCATATCTATTAGTTAAATAATTCCTGAGCAGAAACGCTTGAAGTTCCAATTTTTCCAACCACAATACCTGCAGCTTTATTGGCATAATTACATGCTGTAACAACGTCAATTCCACTAGCAAGGCAGGCTCCTAAAGTTGCAATAACCGTGTCACCGGCTCCGGTAACGTCATATACTTCACGGGCGCAGGTTGGCAGATGTAAACTTTCTTTATCAGGTCGTATTAAAGACATTCCTTCTTCGGAACGTGTGACAAGCAGCATCTTCAGATTAAGATGCTCAATAAGCTCTAGAGCTTTCTTTTCTAAAACAGCTTCGTTTGGTACAGAACCTACGATATTTTCAAACTCAGACATATTAGGAGTTAAAAGAGTAGCACCACTGTATTTCTCAAAATCATTGCCCTTTGGATCTACCAGACTGATTATTGAGTTTTTATTAGCTATATTGATCATCTGTCTGACTGAAGCTAATGATCCTTTTCCATAGTCAGAAAAGATCACCACTTTTGATTGTTTTGCTGATTCTTCAAAAGTACTCAAAACAGTGTCTTCATTGATGTCTGTTAGAGCTCCTTCAAAATCAAGTCGCAGAAGCTGCTGATTTCTTGATAGAATACGAAGCTTTGTAATTGTCGGATTGTCTCTACTCAATATAAAATTAGGTTTGACGCCATTCTGTCTGACAATTTTTTCCAGAATTTCTGCGTTTCTGTCCTCTCCAACAATTCCGACAAGAAAACTCTCAGCTCCTAAAGCGCAGATGTTTAGGGCAACGTTTGCAGCACCTCCGGCTCTATTCTCTTTGTCAGTGATTCTTACTACAGGAACAGGTGCCTCAGGAGAAATTCTGTTGCTTGGCCCTTTCCAGTAGCTGTCAAGCATCACGTCGCCAATTACAGTTACTTTGCCTGTTAATGATGTAATTTGATATTTATTAAAATCAAACATTTTGAATCTTCTTTAATGTGAATATTTGTACTGATAAAAGTTGATTAAGCTCTGTCTAAAGCCCTATATAAATCTGTTTTTTAGAGGTCTTATGTAGACTTGAAAAATACTTGCAACAAGAATTAGCAACCTTCTCGGTAATTTTTTTGCTAATGAATAACAGAGCATTTTCAATTTGCTTCTGTTGTCATCCCTCAATGGAGAATCTTTATAAGGAGATTTACTTTTATAGAACAGCCATTGAGTTGCATATTTATGCTGACAGCCTTTCATCCATGGTCTTTTGCTCATGAATGATGAGGTATAGTGAATAATGCAGGGATTGTTAATTGCAGTGTTGATTATGTCTTCCGAGTAGAACTCTATCGGTGGTTTCCTATAGTTAAGGATTTCCTGATAGTTAAAATCAAATAAAATAGTTAAGGCGTTGAATTTCGGATCAATAACATAACAGTCATTTGAGAGCACATTGTTCAATACCCCCAAATCAGACTGCTGCACATTTCCATTTTTTTCTTTCAGATAGGATAAGAGTCTATATTCAACGTTTTCGGCTCTCCATTTGTTTAAATCAACAAGAAAAACTCCTGGATTAAACATAATAGAGTCAGCAGGCAAACCGATATTTTCTCTGTAATATTTAGAAAAGCAGTCAGACAAAGCGGCAACAGTTTTATTGTTAAGATCTAACTCCCATAATTCATGAAGATCATTGTTTATTACTGTGTCGCAGTCTAAAGATAGAACCTTATTAAGTTCATTTGGCAGAACAGAGCCGATGAGTAATCGGGAAAACTGACTTAAGCTTCCTCTATCAGTTGAAATATTAAGATTTAGAAGATTGTTTAAGTTTGGACAATGAAGCCAGGTTATAGGACTTCTATTGTAGCTTGCAGGGATGGATTGAAGTTTTTCTTTGTTTTCGTCAGAGATATTATCTTCTATAACATAAATATCAATCTCTGAGAAAGTTGTATTATTTTCGTATAAACTAACAAGACTTACGCCAAGAATTTCAGCAAAATTATTATCAGAAGAGTATATTATGCTGATTTTATTAGATAAATTACCTGTTACCCCCCCCCCGGTAGGTCTTGTAATATTGTAATTATTTATATCCATTTCTTATTCTTGCCTTGTTTTTTTATCACACATATAAAAAAATTTTTAGCACAATTTATCATAATACTATGCATTTTGTCATCTAATTAGTAAAAAAATGTATGGCCAATCCACCACTTGACAGATGTCACAAAGTTGAAAATTGGTCAA
>JBJEWX010000324.1:0-5272 GCA_051885275.1 Succinivibrio sp.
CTGATATCAGCTCTGTATTTTAAAACAGGCTTTACCTGTGTATTATAAAGTTCACCGTTCCTTTGAACAACAAGCAGCAGTGAAGGACTGTTATCCCTGGCAATTGCGTCGGATAACTCATACCAGGTGGGAGTCTTAAAGCCATTGACAGACTGAACCACATCCCCCTCTTTTAGGGAAGCTTTAAAAGCCGGTGAGTCAGGCAGAACCTTTGAAATCTGATTGGTGGCCCTTCCGATGCACACCTGCACGCCTATCTTTTCAAGAGGGGACTCACCTCTGCCTAAAACCATCCCCCCAAGATCCATTTTTACAGTTCTTTTTGTATCTTTTCCAAGATTTGAGGATACTGTTACGTCTACAGGCTCTTTAGAGCCTACGTATTTGACCAGCTCATAAACAACATCTTTCCAGCTTGTAATCTCTGTGCTGTTAATTCTGGTAATTTTATCATAAGCCTCAAGCCCGGATTCTTTTGCTATTGAGCCTTCTGCCACATGCCCGATTATCGCATAGCGCTCATTTATTCCTGCCATATTTACAAAAGTGAACAGGATAACCGCCAAAAAGATATTAAAAAAGGGACCGGCTGCAATTATAACAGCTCTTTTCCAGACGCTTTTTGACATATAGGAGGTTTTTGGCAAAGCGGATCTGTCCACATCAGCTGCAGACTCGTTTTCCATCTTTACGTAACCTCCAAGAGGAATGGAGCTTACCATATACCTGCAGCCGTCCCTGCCCTGTCTTGACCAGAGTACAGGTCCAAAGCCTATGGAAAAGACCTCTACTTTGACCTTGAACATTTTAGCTGCAAGAAAATGACCAAGTTCATGAACTGTAACTAAAATTCCAAGGCAAATTAAAAAATATACAATTCCACCAAAAAACGACAGCATTACATTTCTCCAACCAGCCTCTGTGCCACTTCTCTTGCTTTAGCATCAGTCTGTAAGACTTCCTCAATAGAGCAAAGAGCAGGTGATCCAAGAGTCTGCAGTGTCGCATCAACTACGCTTGAAATGTCTGTAAAACCTATTCTGTCTTCTAAGAAGGCAGCAACTGCTATTTCATTTGCGGCATTTACAACTGTGGTGGCTCCCTGACCTGCTCTGCTTGCCTGCATTGCAAGCTTAAGACAAGGATAGCGGTTAAAATCAGGAGACATGAAGGTCAGTTCAGAGAGTTTTTCAAAGTCAAGAAGTCCAACCCCTGAGCAAATCCTTTTTGGAAAGCCAAGGGCCACAGCAATTGGAGTTCTCATATCAGGTTTACCTAGCTGAGCTAATATGGCACCGTCTGTAAATGAAACCATCGAATGAATAACTGACTGAGGGTGAATTACTACCTTTATATCATCGTCAGCCGCATTAAAAAGGTATCTTGCCTCAATAAACTCAAGCCCCTTGTTCATCATTGTTGCAGAATCCACGGAGATCTTAGGTCCCATGGACCATACAGGATGGGAGATGGCCTCTTTGGCTTTTACTTTTTTAAGCTCGTCCAAAGGAGTGTTTCTAAATGGTCCGCCAGAGCCTGTCAGCAGGATCTTGTTGACTTTTGCCTCTTTAAGGTCACAGTAACCGAGATTTGACTGAGTCTCGTAAGGCAGACACTGGAATATTGCACTGTGCTCGCTGTCAACAGGGAGAACCTTTGCTCCATATTTTTTTACAGTTTCAAAAAATATCTGCCCTGACATAACCAGCGCTTCCTTGTTGGCAAGCGCAATGACACATCCGGTTTTGACAGCCGCGATTACAGGTTTCAGGCCGGCAGCTCCCACTATGGCATCAACCACAATATCACTTGCGCCGTCACCTGCAAGCTCCTCAACCCCCTTTTCACCTGAAAGAACATCTGTACCTATTCTCAGCTCCAAAAGCCTGAGCTTTAGGTTTTTGGCAGAGTTATGATCAGACATTGCCACTCTTTTTGGGTGGAACTCTTTAATTATGGACAACATCTTGTCGACAGAGGAATGAGCTGTCAGACCGTGTACTGTAAATTCATCCTTATGCCTTCTTAGAACATCCAAAGTTGAGGTTCCAATTGAGCCTGTAGCACCAAGTATTGTCACATTACGCATGATTAGAAAAGTTCTCCGCTAAACAGCCAGTTACAGGTTAAAAAGACAGGAATAGCAGCAAGCTGTGAATCTATTCTGTCCAGCATACCACCGTGGCCTGGAAAGATTTTTCCTGAATCTTTTATACCGGCAAGTCTTTTTAGCATGCTCTCAACAAGATCACCTATTACAGAAAAAATAATGGTAATCACACCAGAGATAATTAAAACCGGCATATTGCTTGCGTACTGACCGAACCAGCCTAATTCAACAAAGATGAAAAGACCTGCAACCGCACATATAAGTCCGCCTATTAAGCCTTCAACAGTCTTCTTAGGACTTACATTTGGGAGCATTTTTGTTTTACCAAAAAATCTTCCGGCAAAATATGCTCCTGAATCCGCACACCACACAAGAGCCATTACTGATAAAACAAGCAGTGCTCCTGAGTGTCTGTCAAAACCGTAGTCACTGGCTCTTAATATCAGCAGTCCCTGAAGAAAAGGAACCAGCATTAAAAGAGCAATAACGTTGTTGACTATGAGGTTGTTATGCCAGGCAGTATCTTTTGGATACTTGAGTAAAAGCGGAATAGACACAAGCCATACAAGAAGACCTGATGCCACAATATACTGTGCAACAGAAGGGATCCCTTCTATTATGTATCTTCCAGGATTTGTAAACTTAAACATTACAGTTGATGCAATCAGGGCAATGGCCACAAAATAATACTTTTTCTTAAAGCCAATCAGTGGTCCCATTTCATAGGAACTTACTGCATACATAAACAGGGCTCCCATTGCAAAAATCTCATAATCCGCAACAAAAAGCCATGCAAGTACGGCAGCTATGAGAACAACTGCAGTGATAATTCTAGTCAGCATTGTGATTATCCTTGTTCTTTACCTGTTCTGAGGTCATTCCAAAACGTCTTTCTCTTGAGTTATAAAACTCAATTGCCTTTTGAAGATCTTCCTCGGTAAAATCAGGCCATAAGGTGTCGGTAAAGTACAGTTCAGCATAGGCAGCCTGCCACATCAGAAAATTACTGATCCTCTTCTCGCCACCAGTTCTTATCATCAAATCAACATCAGAGACGACTGTTAGATGCTCTTTTATCAGATCTTCATTCAGGTCATTAAAGTCAATCTGCCCTTCTGAACATTTTTTAGCAAGCTTACTGGCTGCCTGAACAATGTCCCAGCGTCCGCCATAATTTGCGGCTATGTTTAACTGCATTAGCTCACAGTCGGCAGTTAACTCTTCAAGTTTTTCTATCTGATCCTGAAGTACTGACGGGAAACGGGTCTTGTCACCTACAATTCTGGTTCTTATGCCGTTTTCTTTTAGTGATTTGCTTTCTTTTCTGATTGCCTGAACAAAAAGGGTCATCAGAGCATTAACTTCAAGGGAGGGACGTTTCCAGTTCTCACTGGAAAAGGCAAAAAGAGTAAGCTCTTTGACTCCTAGAGAAGCACAGGCTCTGATTACTCTTCTTACAGAATTAGCTCCCTCTCTGTGGCCGCTTACACGTTGCTTGCCACGAGAGGTAGCCCATCGGCCATTACCATCCATAATAATGGCTAAATGTCGGGGAGGGATTAAACTCCCCGAATTATCTAATGTTTGGCGCATAGGAGTTAATTAAATTTCCATTAACTCTTTCTGTTTTGCAGCTAATAGATCATCTGTCTTCTTAATAGCAGCATCAGTTGCCTTCTGGATCTTCTCCTCGCCTGAACGCTGCTCATCCTCAGAAATTTCCTTATTCTTCTGAAGATCCTTGATCTCTGCATTGGCATCACGGCGGATATTGCGGATCTCCACCTTTGACTGCTCAACTTCGCCTTTTACAATCTTGACTAGTTCCTTTCTTCTCTCTTCGGTTAATGGAGGAAGTGGGACACGGATCTCTACACCTGCAACTACAGGATTTAAACCTAGCTCTGACTGCTGAATAGCCTTTTCAACTGCCTTGATGGCATTTCTGTCAAAAACACTTAGCTTAAGTGTACGGGCATCTTCTACGTTAACCTGTGCTACCTGACGCAATGGGGTTGGGCTGCCATAGTAGTCAACCATAATTCCATCTAACAGAGCTGGCTGTGCACGACCAGTACGAATTTTACATAAACGGGCATCTAAAGACTCTAAAGCCTTATTCATGCGGGTTTCTGCTTTCTTCTGTACATCATTCAACATATTCTGACTCCTTAATCGCTTACCAGCGTGCCTTCCTGCTCGCCTCTTGCGGCTCGATCGAAGGCACCTTCCTTATTCATAGAAAACACTCTTATCGGCATATGATGTTCACGAGCTAAAGCAAAAGCAGTAAGATCCATAACCTCAAGCTGCTTTTGAATAACCTCATCAAAGGTTAAGCTGTCAAACTTTGTTGCAGAACTGTCTTTTACAGGATCTGCTGTATATATGCCGTCTACCTTAGTCGCTTTAAGTACTTCAGAGCATTGAAGCTCAATGGCACGCAATACGGCTGCAGTATCAGTTGTAAAGAATGGTGAACCTGTACCACCTGCTACAATAAGGCTTGAACCGCTGTTTAGCAGATCACGGCCTAAGGTTGCAGAATACTGAGTTGTGATTGAAGGAATACCATAGGCACTCATAAGTACACAACTGCCACCCTGAGCCTTTAGCTCCTCTCTCATGGCAAGACCGTTCATTACAGTTGCAAGCATACCCATCTGATCGCCTGAGACTCTATCAAAACCCGCTTTCTGCAGTGCAGCTCCGCGGAAGATATTGCCACCACCGATTACAAGAACAGTCTGTACGCCCTGCTTTTGTACCTCACGTATTGCCCTTGCTGTCTGTGACAGCACCTGAGGATCAATACCAAAACCGCTCTCTCCGCTTAAGGCTTCACCTGAAATCTTAAGCAGGATGCGTCTAACCTGATTCTTATGCTCCGAAGACATTACTACCGACTCCGATATTATTTCTGAGCGGCAGCTACTTGAGCCTGAACTTCAGCTGCAAAGTCAACAACCTGCTTCTCAATACCCTCGCCTACCTCATAGCGTACGAAAGATACTGCATCAGCGTTGTGCTCCTTTAACATCTGACCTACAGTCTGATCTGGATTCATAACGAATGGCTGACCGGTAAGTGAAACTTCACCGGTGAACTTCTTCATACGGCCTTCAACCATCTTCTCAGCAATAGCCTGTGGCTTGCCTGACT
>JBJEWX010000325.1:0-5215 GCA_051885275.1 Succinivibrio sp.
CATTCTTTGTGACAGAGGCAATCCTAAGTTCGCGCACATAATTGCCACCCTCAAAAATGCGCTCTTCAAAATCAAGAATTGGCATCAGATAGAACTGTTTCTTATAGTCAACATAATTCTCAGGCTCAATTGAAATAACTCCATCGGCAGTCTGTCCTGTCAGCGCTTTTTTCATTAAAGGCTTAAGTTTTGCGGCAGGATCTTTAGCCTCAACAAAGGAATTTAGCACATCCTTTGTTTTAAAGATAAGAGCCCGGTTTCGGTTAGCGGGATTTGTAAACATAAGCGCAGTCTGCATTTTCCATGCAACTGTACAGTTTTCATCAAGATAACCTGTGATCTTGCCGCTATCATCTGGGCCAACCTTCAATATCCCGTTTTCTCTGCCATAAACATAAAATCTGGTAAAAGCATCTACACTACTACCATTTTTATCTGCAGCAGAGGCTTTTAACTTACAGTCAGGAGTTGTCAGAACTCTCTGATAAATTGAACTTTTACCCTCTATCAAAAGAGGTTTGTCCAAAGCCTTAGCATTATCTGATAATACAAAGCACAGTAGTGCACATGTTAGCAATCCAATCTTTTTCATAACAAACCCGCTTTATTTCTTCAACCTAGCCAGAGCATCCTTAGCATCCTGATTACCAAGAGCTGCAGATTTTTCATACCAGTAAAGTGCCTGAGCCTTATCCTTTGCAAGGCAGGCTGATAAAAGAGAGTCCTCAGCATCGAAGTATCTTGCAAGAGTTAAGGATATATCCCCGTCGCGTCTTCCGTATGCAGTAAGCAGTCTCTTTGCAAGCTCGCATCTGCTATTTTCCAGAGCCTCTTTTGCAAGTGCCTGTATTGTTGCATTATCAGGAGATGAGGCTATACAGCTTTTAATGATCTGCGCATCTGTCTGCTCGGAGATACTGCAGGCCTTTTGCGCTGTATTAGCAGGTATTGCGGCATTATCTTCAGAGGCAGCAGTGTTTAGAGGTTTTTCCTCCTGCTTTAAAGGAGCTTCATAAACAGGCTCTTGTGAAGGAGTTGTCTCAGAAGATGGACTAAAGCCTGATTTAGCTAAAAACAGCCAGACTAAAAGAACTGCAAGTAAAAGAAGCACAATAGCAGATGAAACTGCAATCAGTATTTTTTTTCCAGAGCCTTGAGCTGGACGTTCCACAGGGGTTACAGGAGGATTATCAACATCCTGATCATCCTTTACCTTTGCTTCATCATCTATTTGAGGGGGAGCTGATATACCCTGACTTTGAGTGGTTTTCTTTATAATTGAAAACTCACCTTTTACAATGGCATCAAAGGTCAGTGCACCTATTAACTCATTTCCATCAGGGCTTAATTCTGTAACTCTGAGTGTAAACCTGTGATTACACTCATCTGCCTTATAGGCAAGCTCATTATTAACCTCATCTGGAAGAGCAATTTTAAAACCTAACTGGGTATAAAATTCCTGACTTGAGGTAAATTCACCAATCAGCTCCTCCTGAGCGTAAATGACAATTTTAAGGTGGCTTGATAGCCCAAGATTATTTGAGAATGCCTTGTTTTCTTTAAGATACAAAAAGCTTCCCTTTTCATCTGCACAGATAGTTGCTTCTCTTATGTCTGACATTTTATCTCTCTAAATGGCCATAAATGTAAATACCATGCGCTAGCTGTTTGACAAGGCGCCCTCAATTACCTCAAGCTCTGATGCTAAAGCATTATTCTGAGCAGTTGTTACATTGTACTGGCTCTTTGCGGTAAGATTCTTTTCGCATATTAAATTCAGCAGCACTGAGAAATAATCATTAAGATAGTGAGTCACAGAATTATCCACCATAGTTCCGCTTATATTAGGCAGCAGACACATATTAGGTGAGTTCTGACTGATATTCTCCCTGTAGAACTCCCTGTCAGCGTCACTCCTGTCAAAACGCTCCACCTTACTGTCATCAAGTTTATCTACATAAAGGTAGGTATTAAAGTCAGAGATGGTCCTTAGTGCTCGCATACACTGGCCGTCTGCAAGATTATCTTTTGTTGACAGATCCTGCTCATAAGGCTCAAGTTTTTTAACTACAGCCTCTTCAACGTGAAGAACATCGTAGGCTTTGTTAAGCTCGTTTGTAAAACGTGTCAGCAAGGCAGAAAATTTTTCTTTGAGGAGGTTGATGTCTTTAATTGGCAACCCGTCTTTTTCATTTATAAAAAATGAATAGTTTTCCTTCTTTTTGGTCTCATCTGTAATTGCTTCAACAACTGCCTGCTCTTTAGAAGTCCAGCTGTCAGTCAGATTTTTAAACATCTGTTCAAAGAAAACTCCGTTGCAGATGCTGTAAATATTTTCCTCTCGCATCTTACTTAAAGCTCTGGCAAAACGGTAGGAGCCATTAGCACTGCTCTGAGTCTGATTAGTGCAGTAGTCTTCCTTTGCCTTGTCTTTGTCTATTTCTATGAACTCTCTAAAATCACTGATGGTTCCAGCAAGTCTCTCACACTGCAAAAGTGATCGGATATCTTCAATTGCCTGAGCTTTTACTCTGTTCTGAGCCTCAAAACCAGTTCTTGAGCAGAACATTGAAAGTGACTTTAAAAGCTCACCTGCCATTGCCTTTATTATCTGTATAGTGTGTTCTTTATTGTCAGAATAATCAGCAAAGGTCTCTCTTAAATAATCAGCAAGATAATTAACACCACCATCAGATGGTTTTAATACCTCATCCACAGTCTTAATGGATCCGTCAGGCTCTTTATGTACGTATTTAAGCCCACTGCTCTTTAAAATTGCCTCCCTGTAGTTTACTATCTGAGTTTTTACTTCCTCACTGTCAAGCAGAGCAAGCTCTCTTCCTGATTCATCCAGCGAGTACAGTATTTTACTTTGAGGAATATTTGGCTTTCTTACAAAGAAGAAATCATTAAATGGCTGTCCTTCAATCCAGTTATCAAGCCATTCTCGGTGGAAGTTCTCAAGAACTTTTGAAAGCCTTTTGGAAATTGCCGAGTAATCCTTGGCTTTATCTTCTAATGATATAGTTATACAGTCATCAAATCTTGTAAAGGCACCAATTAGTGGACTGTGAACAAATTTTGCTCTTTGTGCGGCATCCTTTCCAACATTTGAGGTTACCCAGGAGGATATACTGTCTATCTGCTCGTCAATAACCTCCTGCTGTCCTGATGCTTTAATACACCACAGCAGAATATCTATCTCATGGCGACTGCAGTACAGATCAAACAGGTATCCCACCTTGCCTCGTCTTAGATACTCTGTAACATCCGCCTTTAAGGGAGCTGTTTCATAAAGTTTTGAAACCTGATCTTTCTTTCTGCTGCGGCAGCCTGGAAAATCAAGTACGTCAAAATTGTCTGAATTACTCTCTTCTGGCAGAGGGAAGGAAAACTCTGTAACCGCAAAGGCCAGAGATGGAAATGAAATTTTCTTTTTCTTTTCACTGCCGTTTTTATCAATGATGCACACCTCAACGGTCTGTGCATCATTGTTCAGGTCTGAAAAAACCTTCTTTAACACGCCTATGTCAATAATGGTTCCATCATTGCGCTTGGTTAACTCATCAAAAGGTAAAGACGGATCGTTTACAAAGCAGTTTAAGGGAATATAAGCGGTGGTTGCACCTTCAAGCTCTAAAAACTGCCTTCCTAATACCTCAAAGAGGGAGGTAAAAGCTTTAGTATTGTTCCATAAAAGAGAGAACAGTCTGGTTCGGCCCGCAAAATTAAGCCTTGAAACTATTTTTCTTGCCTTTGTCCAAAGCTCACCATCTAAAGGAAATTTGCTGGCATCTGAAAGGTCGCAACCATGCGCCTTCTTATACACATACTGAACAATTGAGACAAGATCACTTGCCTTTACAGGATTTATCTCTCCCTTTAGGGCATACTCCTCCTTTTCAAGCTCTAAAAACAAAGCGTCAATATTGCTTTTATCCGCTAAAAAGGAGTTCTGCTCTGAATAGTAGTCCCTAGTATCTGTTTTTAACTCAAGATCTGAAAAATAGGAGTTTACAAGGATCTTGACTAGATCAGGCTCAGTAAAGAGTTTTACCTTAACCGGGAATCCTTTGATATTTCTTGAATCTTGGATCTTGGTAAAACGGGTTACAATACCTGTAGCCTCTGTATCCTTACCTATAGGATTCATGTGCAGGAAGAAACTTATCTTAGTACCGTCAAACATAGCGGTAAGATCATCTCCCTTAATTGAGGCTAAAGTTGAAACCAGGTAGCTCTTGCCTGCCTGAGATGCTCCAAACACACCTAAGGTTGTTTTTACCGGAAGAACCTCATGAGCAGCTTTTGCCTCATTGATAAGATTGCACAATTCAATCTCAAGCTGGTTTCTCTTTGCCTGAATCTTTTCATCCTCAATGCCATCAAACCACGTAATAACGTTCTCACATGAAGATGCAACCTTGTCTAGCTGATTGTCTTTATATTTGTTTTCTGCCATGATTAAACCTTACCAAAGAAGTATACCTGTGTTTGTCCAATACTCTTCATCAGCACCAGAAACAGTCTTTAACCTCAAATTCAAAAAGTCTTTTACATAAGATCTTGAACTGTCGTTCTGTGTAGCCTCCTCTATCCTCATCATAAAGATGGTAGGAGCATTGTCAGGATCTTCAAGTCGCATAAATTTTATACAGTCAAATATTGGAGAGTTTTTGAAATTTGAATCACTGCCTGAAACTGAAGAACCACTGATAACAATATCAAATCGCATCTTTTCATCTATCTGATAGCCGTTGATGTTGTTCTTGATCTTCTCAAGTTTCTCCTCTAATTCGCCTTTATAGGTATTGATGCATTCCTCAAGGATCATGCTCATCTGCCTTGAAAGCGACATACGATACTGTTTTTCTAAAGAGGCAAGCTCTAAAGACTGCTCATAATTGTTTCTCGCATCTATTGCCCCTGACGAAGCTGCGCTGCTATCTTCCTTCTTTTTGCCAAAGAGTCTGCTGAACACGCCCCCCTTACTCTTTGAGCTATCCTCTGCAGCAGCCGCAGGTGCCTGAGCATTCTTGGCTATGAGACTCTCTTTAGCACTCTCAAAAATTCTACAGGTTTCACCAAAGGCTGTTTCTAGCTTCTGTATGCAATCCTGTGTGCACTGAGCCCCTACATTCCTGAGTTTGAAGATAAGACCATCCTCACTTGTTTTCATATTCTCAAGAAATTCTGCTGTAAATTCAATTGAATC
>JBJEWX010000326.1:0-5212 GCA_051885275.1 Succinivibrio sp.
ATGGTGTTGTTCTTTTATAGAACTCTGCTATGTTAGCGAGAAGTTCTTTGAAAATTCGATATATAGTTGATCTGCTTTTGTAAGCAAGTGCATTTACGAAATCATCAAAGAGATCATTGTATTTATGCAGTTCCAGCAGTGATAAGTTTGTAATCTTATGCTTTATAACAGCTTTGGTTCCGCAGAAGGTCTTGATAATTGAGGCCAGAAGTGAAAGCAGGATAAAGATGAGAATTACATTCTTCTTACTGGAGTTTATTCTCTTCAGACTGTTGCCACTATTGTTTGCCTTGTTGAAAAGCTCGATGTTCCAGCGGACTCTGTAAAGCAGATAAAGCTGTTTTGAACCAAGCTTATCTCTTCTGACATTGGTCCTTAGAATAGAGATTTTATACTCATCTTTTGCTACAGGATTATATCTGTGAATGATTCTAAGAGTATATTGCCTCTGGTGGTTCTGATGGTTACATCGCAATTTAGCTTTTTAGGTAAATCCTTAAGCTTTTTTCCTGTGTATTCTTTGAGGATTGAACCATCCTCAGCAAAAGCTTCAATGATTGTTCCATTGGTGTTGCTCTTATCTCTAATCAGAAATTGAATTCCTTCATCTGAAAGAGACTTTTCAAGTTCTTCATCAATGTAGCCTCTATCTGCAATGAGCAGACTGTCTTTAAGATATTCTTTGAGAACACGTTCTCTTTCAGAGCCTAAAGCCTCAGAGATATCAATGTAGATAAAGGTCTGCTGAATTAGAGAATATGCAACATGAAGCTTTGCACCGGGTCTTGCAGATTCACCATCTAATCTGTCTCTGCCTCTACCCTGACAGCCGAAGTTAGCAGCACAGGAGTACCGAAGGTCAATTTCTGTACCGTCGATGAGAATGATATCTTTCACGCCTAGAGCCTCAAGTATCGTAATCAGGTCAGCTGAAAGATATTTCTTAATCCTCTTAGCAAGTTTATGGGAGAAAAGAGATATAGACTGTTCAACAATGGTCTTGACGACTTCAAGTGCTTCATCAGAATCAAGCTGTTTATGAATACACTTATGGCTCATTTTAAGAGCTTTAGCCTGATTACGGTTGAAGTTCATGTGAAAGTCATTAAGAGTAAACTCTGAACTTCTGGTTGATGAACACAGTTTGGATAGACTGCCCAGAAATAACTGGATAGAGAGAATTTACGTTCTCTAACACAGGCTTTACATTCAAAAGCAATTTATCGGATATTGTCTTTGGATAGCACGGTCATCAGATTATTTGAAGTTGAAAATAAATTGGTTGACAGATTAGATAGAAATAAGGATAATGGCTACGCAGGTTCCTCTTTAATTAATTGATTTTAAAGCACATTAATTATACTAAAGGTGCCCCATAAGTCCATTAATACCCATCAAATCAAGCAATTATTTTCCAAATTTCAAAAAAAATCCCAAAATCAGGACAAACAATATCATTTCCTACAAATGCACCAGCCGTATAATATATTAACGGATTGATTTATATGTCGAAATTTTAAAGAACTTTACCTACAGGTTGACTGTAAGGTACATTTTAATTTAACCCATTGATCTTAATTAATTTTTAAAGTTCCTGGGTATGTTAAAGAAAAGAGAACTATGACCTCTATAGTGTATTTTCCATCATTATTTGACAGTTTGTCATGTAAATGTTTTACTAATAGCCGTCAGCCTGATAAATTCAGGATTTTTTCTACTTTATATGAGGTTAAATGATAATGAAGCTATTGTCTTTGTGCCTTTTAGGTGCTCTATCCTGCACCGTAAATAGCGCGATGGCTGAAAACAGCGAGAAAGTAAATATCTGGAACTGGAGCTACAACATTGGAGAGCATACTGTAGCAGATTTTGAAAAAGAAACAGGTCTTAAGACAAGCTATGTTGAATACGATTCAAACGAATTGCAGGAAGCTCGTCTTTTAGCAGGAAATACTGGTTTTGATGCAGCAATCGTAGTCAGCTACTATGTACCTAGAATGGCTAAATCTGGTGCTCTTCAGAAAATTGACCATTCAAAAATTCCTAACTGGGTTAAGCAGAACAAAGCTCGTTTAGAGAAACTTGCAACTCTTGATCCTAACAACGACTACGCCTATCCATATATCGAAATCTCAATCGGTATCGGATACAACAAACAGAAGATCGAAGAGATCTTTGGTAAAGATTTCAAAGTTGACTCATGGGATCTCTTATTTAAGAAAGAGAACTCTGACAAACTCAAAAAATGCGGTATTGCAATTATTGACTCACCAATTGAAGTGATTTCAGCAGTACAGCACTACCTTGGTAAAAATCCAGTTTCAGAGAAAGCTGAGGATTTTGAAGAGGCCCGTAAGATTTTAACCGCTCTTGCAAGCAACACTGCCTATTTCCAGTCAAACCGCTATGTAACCGATCTGGCCTCAGGTGAAATCTGCGCAACCATCGGCTATTCTGGTGACGTGATTCAGGCCCGTCATCTTGCAATGCAGAGCAAGCGTGACTATGACATTGAATATGTTGTACCAAAGGAAGGATCCATTTTCTGGTTTGACAGCTGGACTGTTCCTGCAGGTGCAAAAAACTATGACAATGCCATGAAATGGTTCAACTGGCTTTTAGAGCCTAAGAATGCTCAGAAACTCTCAGATGAGATTGGTTATGTAATGCCGGTTGATGAGGCTATGGCAAATCTGTCTTTGGAGCTTCGCTCAAATGACAGTATTCTTCTGTCAGAAGAAAAGCTAAAGACCATGTACTTTATGCAGCCAACCCCTGCTAAGACCACTAAGATCACAAACAGAGTCTGGAATGCTATGAAAACCGACTCTGTCAAGGGTGATAATCAGGATGAAAACGGCTGGAACTAGCAGACTGAAGACTTTCTCTTGTCTGTAGAAGATCTCTTTAAATTCCCTCTAAGCTGTAGAGGGAATTTTGTTTTTGAAACCTTCATGGCAAGCAGCTGTTTGGTGATATCAAGTCTGTCCTCTCTGCAATTCATCAGATCCTGACTGTCATAGCCACGGACTCTCTGCTCTAACAGCAGGCCGCTTCTTAAGATTAGTTTGTTTTTGGCCTGATCTTCTTTTGAAAATGAGCTTTTAAGCTCCTGCTCAATACGCCCGATTAAGGCTTTATTTGTGAATCTGCTGCTGAACATACCGGTTTTCCGTAATGCTGGTAAATAATCAGATCAGAATGTGGTGATGGCTTTTTGTAATCACATACTCTGACAATTGACTCTACATGATAATACCTTTTCATGATTTTGTTTACAAAAAAGTTTGTGTCAGTTGCCACATCTGAGATAAAAATATAGCGGGAGCTTTTAACATTAAGCGGGCTTACCACAAGATTGCGCTCTCCATTTTTAAGCTGCGCCTCCACCTGCTCATGTCGAAACTGCATGTCTTCCTTAGCCTGTAAAGCGGCTCCTACCGCATTTGTTCCCGTTACAAAGATGTAGGCAAAGGCTAAAGCATAAAATCCATAAAATATCGGAGCACCTGCAATCTTAATTCTCTCCTCCTTTAAAACCATATAAAGACTCAGCACGGATGAAATTGTGCAGACTGTAAAGGGAGTTGCGGTGCGGGCCGGAAAGTTTGGTGAGAATACCATGATTAAAAGCGAAGCCGCCCCAATTGAAAAGATGTAGGCAGTTACAAGAAGCTGCTTTTTATATACAGAAAAAAGCCTTTGCTTTGCACACTTGTACAGAAGATAGCCCAGACAGATAAGTAAAGGCAGCTCTTCTGCTAATGTCAAAAGCAGAATTTCAAAGGCAACAGGAAGATGGGATAGATAATCAAAATTTCCATTTGCCTCCATCATTTCAAGTCGTGCCTTATTGCCAGGAGATAAAACCAGAAGCAAAAAGCCTGTGCACATACCTGTAAAGCCTGCTATCTGCCATAGCCTAAGCTCCCTGACACAGTACATGTAGATTAGGTAAACAGAGGTGACTGCACAGATGGCAAAACCTGTATTCTCATTGCACCAGCCGGCTACCACTCCTAACAGGAACATTAGTGCACTAAAAACAATACCGTGTTTTTTTACAGTGCTGTCTGTAAGTGAAAATCTGTAAGGCAGGAGAAAAAGCAGAATAAACACTGTGGTGTAAAGATAATTGCAGGAGGTAACCAGCATAAAGATCACCTCTCCATAGGCTCTTAAACACAGCCAGAGCATCACGCTTATAAAAAGAATTTCTTTAAATGGAAGTTTTAAAAGCCTGAGGCTTCGGCCTTTTGCATATACATAAATCAGCGCTATTAACAGAATATAGCAAAAGGCTGTAGTTATCATTGAGACATATTTGCCACCCCATAGCAGAAGCTGAGCCAGAATGTGCGGAGGGGTTCTTCCACCCCAGGTAAAGTAGTGTCGCACCTGAGAGGTAATGATGTCTGCAACACTGCCTACAGTGTCCTCGGTACCTTCTATTAAGGTATATCTGTAATCATTTGAAACATAAGGTATGGTGAAGGCTAAAAAGGCAATAAAGATAAACCAAACTGCCAGATATGCGTTTGTATTTAGATTTTTCATTTTTAAAAGCTGTAAATTTATAAAGCTGCAAAGTTGTTGTAAAATTGAAAATAGTATACAGCAAACTTAATATCGCAGAAGAACAATGCTTTTAAAAGATCTAATTAAAAACGGTGTCAACACCGTTTTCTCCTCTTCGGAAAAATCAATTGGCAATTTAAACTCTACCGGAATCACCGGAGCCATAGCCGCAATCTATGAGCAAAATAATGGTCCGATCCTTGTGATCTGTGCTGACAGCTATGACGCTTTAACCATAAAATCCAGTCTGTTTGCACTGCTTCCTAAAACTCAGATTGACTATTTTTCAGACTGGGAGACCCTCCCATATGATACCCTCTCCCCTCATGAGGATATCATCTCAGAGCGCATCAGAATTTTATCTAATATGCCTGATATGGATAAGGGGATTGTCATTACCACCATTCAGGCAATGATGCCTAAAATTGCTCCTGTGGACTATATTTTTGCTCACAGCTTCTCTATAAAGGTAGGCGACAGACGCAATATCACTAAGTTTAGAGATGATCTTGTCGAGCATGGTTATCTGTTAGTTGAACAGGTTCTCTCACCAGGTGAATTTGCTCTTAGGGGCTCTATTGTTGATCTTTTCCCTATGGGCTGTGATACCCCATACCGCCTTGACTTTTTTGAT
>JBJEWX010000327.1:0-5191 GCA_051885275.1 Succinivibrio sp.
TTCAAGTCTTTTTACTCTTGATGCAACCGCAGGTGCACTTAATGATATCTTAGCGCCTAACTCTCTTAAGGACAGCCTAGAATCATCTCTTAGTGCACACAGTATCTGCAGATCGGTTGTATCAAGGTTTATCATGCTTTATCTCCACAAGCTAAAATCATGAAATTCTAACAGCTTTCTTTATGTTTTTTTCAGAATCTTTATAGCCGTAAAAACAGGCGCTTTTATCCTCAAGAGAGACTTTAACCTCTCCGTTTGCCAGGAACTCTTTTAAAGCATCCTCAACTGTAGCCTTACAGTGTTTACAGTGCATTCCATCAATTTTCAGTCTGAAGTATACAGCTGTTCTCTTAGCAGAGCCTGCCTCCTGCCGCTTTTCTTTAAGGCTTTTATCAAGACTCAGTCTTAAGGCATTGCAAACCACGCAAAAAGAGCTTAGTCCCATAAGAACTGAGCAGACCACCGGAGTCAGTTTCATATTCCATGAGCTGTAATACATACCGGCTGCAAGTGGTATTGCAATAACATTGTATACAAGAGCAAAAAATAAATCCTGATAAATGACATTTATTGTCTTTTTAGAGATCCTAAAGGCTGTTACCACATCTTTTATTTTTTCGGACAGCAAAATAACATCACAGGCTTTAACAGCCATGTCAGAGGCGCCTTTAAGCCCAATTCCAACAGAGGCTTTCTGCAAGGCAATCGCATCGTTAATACCATCGCCTACCATGGTAACTTTCTGACCCTTTTGCATCAGATCATCAATATAGCTACTCTTCATGAGCGGATCAAATGAGCAATAGAGCCTTTCAATACCTATTCTGTCTGCAACCTTCTGTGCATTTGTTTTAGTATCACCAGTCAGCATCACTGTCTGCACACCTTGCTTTTTGAGCTCTTTAATAACGTTGGCTGAATCCTCCTTGATACTGTCTTCAAAAAGAACCGCCCCCATTAGGGTCTTGTCTTTTACAACATAAATGCACATAGACTCGCCTGCAGCTTTGCCTAAAAAACTCTCATCAGCACTTCCAAGCAGTTTTTTTACAAGTTGACTGTTGCCGCATGCACACAAAGCGCCTTCGATTACACCTGTAACCCCCATTCCATAAAGGTACTGATAATCATCACAGTCTTTACAGCTGATATCTGGATATGCCTTTTGTACTGACTGAGCTATTACGTGAGAGCTTTTTTTCTCAAGCGAGCACAGAATGGTCAAGATCTCATCTTCTGTTGCATTATCATTTGCTGTTATCACTCTGCCCATCTTCATTGAGCCGTAAGTTAAAGTTCCAGTCTTGTCAAAGACAAAAACTTTTGATTTTCCTAAAAGCTCAATGGCCTTAGGACTCTTAAAGATAATACCAAATGACGCAGCAAGGCCGTTTCCTGCAACTATTGCAACCGGCGTTGCAAGCCCCAGAGCACAAGGGCATGAAACCACTAAAACACAAACGGCAAATTCAATACTCAATGCAAGTGGATCATCTTTTATCAGATACCAGTAAATGAAGGTAAAAAGACTTAAGATAACAACCATAGGAACAAAATAGGATGCAAGTGTATCTGCTATTCTTGAAATTGGGGTTTTGTGCATGGAGGCATTTTGTACAGACTGCACTATCTTTCCTAAAAGTGAGTTCTCACTGTCTGATTCAACTAAAACCTCAAGATATCCATCTGTAAGAACAGAGCCTGATTTTACGGCCACCCCTTCATGAGCACTAACAAGTCGGCTCTCACCTGTAATTGAGCTTTCATCAAGGTAGGAATTGCCTGATACCACCACCCCGTCAAAGGATATTCTCTGTCCCTGCCTGTATACGGCCACAGCCCCTGCCTTTACACTTTTAGTTGCAACACTGTAAAGTCTCTCCCCATCCTTTAGGGTTGTTTCATTTTCACACAGCTTCTTTAGGGAGTTTAAAACATCTGAGGTTTTAATCATTGCCCTTTTTTCAAGGTATTTGCCAATTCCCACAAAGGTTAAAATACCGCAGGTACTCTCAAAAAATACAAAAGACTCTTCACAGCCCTGATTTTGACTTCCGTTAGAAAGAGCAGTCAAAAGCACATAAACAGAATAGACAAAAGCAGTTAGAGCTCCTAATGACACAAGAGTATCCATGTTAGAGGAAAGATGGGTAAGTGCTCTGTAGGCACTTATAAAAAACTTTCTTGAAAGGAAGATTACAATAAGTGTCAAAACCGCCTGCAGCAAAAGGTTTACCTGAATTAGAACATTAAGATTAAACATATGTTCCATGGCAAGAAACATAACTGCCACAGTCAGGATAAGACTTACTGCAAGCTCTTTTCTATAGGAGAGAAACTCTTTATAGGAATCATCAGCTGAAGGATCAGAGTCAGCCTCTAAACTTCCAAGAGGCTCAATCTCATAACCGCTTTTAATAACACTCTTTACGATCTTTTCGCTAAGATCATTATCACTTGTGACTTTAAGCTCACCTACAACCAGATTTACAGAGGCAGCCTTTACCCCTGAAACAGCTTGTGCAGCCTTCTGCACTCTTGAGGCGCAGGCTGAGCAGGACATTCCTTTTACTCTGAAGATTTTTTCCATAACCTAGTAAAACCATATGTTATTCTCAGTTCTGCTATATTACAGCATCTTTGAGTGATTTAAATGCCCTTTGCTATTATTTTTGTCCAGTATTATAGATAATTTTCTTTTATTTAAGAATTATCTCTACCTAAAACGCATGGTTCTCATTGCATTTAAAACTGCAAGCACTAATACTCCCACATCCCCAAATACCGCAAGCCAGATGTTAGCAAGACCAAAGGCTCCTAAAATCAGGATCATAAGCTTTACTGCAAGTACAAATACCATATTTGACATAGCTAAAGAACAGGTCTTTTTAGCCAGTCTTATGCATTTAGCAATGGCTTTAAGATCACCATGCATTATAACGACATCAGCAGCTTCAATAGCACAGGCTGAGCCTATATCTCCCATCGCTATTCCCACTGTTGACAGGGACAGTACCGGAGCATCATTAAGTCCATCTCCCACAAATCCAACAGTCCTGTATTTTTGTTTAAGCTCATTTACAGCATCGATTTTTCCCTGAGGGGTCATCCTGCTATAGCTCTTATCAAGTCTTAAATCCTCTGAAACCTTAAGGGCTACCTGCTCCCTGTCTCCTGTAATAAGACAGGTGGCAATCCCCATTGCTTTTATCTCATCTACAGCTTCTTTTGCTTCATCCTTGAGAGAATCAAACAGATATATACATCCTTTAAAACTGCCGTTCTGACATACATATATCACAGAGCTTATAGCATCCGTACTCTCAATTGCATCATCACATTTTTCTTTTATATATTCATATCTGCCAAGACATACTCTGCTTCCAGATATTGAGCCTTCAATTCCAAGTCCGGCCTTTTCAGCTACCTCCTCAACACTCAGCAGACTGATATTGTTTTCCTTAGCATAAGTTTTAATGCTTCTTGCAACAGGATGGCCTGACTGTGCTTCAACTGAGGCTGCAATTTGAATCAGAGCCTTCTCATCTTTATCTTTTGCCTCAATCCTTATTACCTTAAAATCATCCTTTGTAAGAGTTCCGGTTTTATCAAAGGCCAGGGCCTTAAGCTTTGAAAGCGCCTCAAGATAAACCGAGCCTTTTACAATTACTCCTATTCTGCTGATAGCTCCCATTCCTCCAAAATATGTAAGAGGAACTGAAAGGACCAGTGCACATGGGCAGGAAACCACCAAAAAGACTAAAGCCCTTTCAAGCCAGTCAGCAAATACAGCATCTTTGAGAAACAGAGGCATCAGAGCTAGCAGACAGGCACTAAGCACCACTACTGGGGTGTACCATACTGAAAAGCGACGGATCAGATCTTCTGGGCGGGATTTGTTAGAGGCGGCATCTTCAATAAGATTAAGAAGTCTTGTAATTGAGGAATTCTTATGAAGTGTGCTAACTGTCAGATGAAATACACTGCCTTCATTGATGCAGCCTGACGGCACCACCTGCCCCTTTCTGTATACTCTAGGCGCAGACTCTCCGGTTAAAGCTCTGCAGTCTAGTGAGGCACTATCCTCTTTTAGGTATCCGTCAATTGCAACAGTTTCTCCTGCAATTACTCTTATCACATCTCCGATTTTAACTTCTCTTGGCTTTACGATTTTTTCACTGCCATCATCTTGGATCACTCTTACCTGCTGAGGTCTGAGCTTTATCAGCGAACTTATCTCTGTATGTGCTCTGCCCTGCGCATAATCCTCAAAAATCTCTCCTATTTTATAAAAGACCATTACGGCAAGAGCCTCAGGCAGATCGCACAATCCAAAGGCGCCAAAAGTAGCAATCATCATTAAAAACTGCTCTGTCATTCGCCTTTGCTTTATCAGCGTTTTTAACGCATGATAAACAACATCATAGGCAACTAAAAGATATGCAAGGACTGCAACTGTAAGCTGAATTTCAAAACCTAAAGGATTGTCTGCAAAATACTTCTCATAGATTAGAAAAACCATTGCAGCAATGCTTACACCCAAACTGATTTTTTCAAATTTTTCTGTCGCAATTATCATTTTAATATTCCATATATGAGCAATTATGCAACTATCAAGCAGTAAAAAAAGCCCATAGGGCTTTTTATTTTCTAATCTCTAAGTTCTATTGATATTCCATCCTCAAATGAAGTGGCAATCTTCATTGCTCTTTCAACTGCCTCCTCCTCTTTGAGTTCTTGCTCAACTTCAAGTACAAGAGTTCCCATTGAGAAATTGATATTCGCATCTATGAAGCTCTCTTTAAGCATTTTTTCAAGTTTTGCAGCACAGTGCGGACAATCAAGTCCAGAAATATCACATCTTACTTTCATAACAGAGCCCTCGTTTTATTCTCTGATTTAATTATACAATAGTTGAGCATATGTTCAACTGTTATTATAAAAAAAAACCGCCTAAGCTTAGTATGGTCCCAGAAATTGATCACTTAAGTTTCTAGGTCGTACTAGCTTTGGCGGTTTTTCGATAAAGTCAGATTTCCAACTAAACAGTCTTAGATGGTATCACAACAGGATCCTGTGACGATCTGTCCTTTCTGAATAAGAGATACAGGAAGATACACAGAACAATAATTGCAATTACAGTAAATGGTGAGAATGGAACTATACCCAGAATCAGTCCACCCAACTGGAA
>JBJEWX010000328.1:0-5190 GCA_051885275.1 Succinivibrio sp.
AAACACCCCAAGCCCCCGTACCGAAGCTATCCCCTCTCCGCATATGAGCGGATTCTATTAATTGCTTCGGTTATTAGACCTAAAAATAAATTATGAAAAGACTTTTGACTGATTAACAATGTTATTCTTTATCGTGAACAATATTTGGCAATGAATTTCATAGAATCCTGCCAGGACTGCAGAATTTTATTTTTGTTTGCATGACCTTATAAAATGCTCTAACAATTCTCTTTGATTAGAATAATGATCTTAATACTGACTGATCATGTCAGGTCATTTCTGGGTTGATTAATCAACAAAACATCACGACGTGATCTGCTATTAACTTAATAATTTTTGGATGTATTTAAAACCTGCAGGCTCTTCTTTATGCATATATAAAACACATCGTTATGGTTGTGCTGTGAGGAATGAAGATGATTAGATAAGCAAAAAGCACGACCAAAATCGTGCTTCTTACCTGGTTTGTGAGGAAATTTAAGTATCAGTAAATCGATGCCAGCCCCAAAGCGCTTATTGCAAAGGTTGCAATAGCCACCACCACCGTCATAAGAATCAAAACACTGTTTGTCCTAGTCATACCCTGCTCCAGTCCATACTTCTCATTTTGTGTCTTATGTTTGTATGATTTATTATTTTTTTGTTTCTGTTATTTTAATTTTAGTGCCAATATTCTTAATTCAAATTAAAAAGGGCCGCTTGTGTGACGGCCCCCAAATTTGTATTTGCGAAAGTGTGATCCTTATTTCTTATTAGGGATAACAGATCCTTCAGCATTCATATTCATAAGTTTACTCTTGTGAGCATTTACAATTGCCTGCATGATAATGAACAGACACAGCAGTAAACCTACCACAATCTTTGTCCACCAGGCAGACAGTGTTCCCTGGAAAGAAATCAGTGTCAGGATAGTTCCCTGAATCATTACACCTAGTAAGGTTCCAGGCATAAATCCAACGCCACCCATAAGCTGGGTTCCACCTATAACAGATGATGCAATGGCATCCATTTCCATTCCAAGACCGTGCAGAGTGTATCCGGAAAGCATAATCCATGAATATGTTATTCCACCTAAGGCAGCGCAAAAACCAGAGATTACATATACTCTTATACGAATTGAGTCTACCTTAAGTCCCATGAGTCTTGCAGACTGCTCATTTCCGCCAATTGCATAGACTCCTCGACCAAATGAGGTGTATCGGAGTATCAGAGTTGCAAGGAGTACCATTACAAGAGCAATTATTGCACCTAGTGACAAGAAACAGTCTCCTATCGGTAATGACAGGAATGCAAGATCTGAATATACAGGATTATCAATTGCCACACTGTCACGGGATAATATTGCTGTCAGACCTCTGCACAGGAACATGGTACCTAATGTAACAATAAATGGCTGCAACCTGAATATGGTAATCAGAAGACCATTTATAAGTCCTACTGCAATTCCAATAAACAGTACTAAGAACATGCACAGATATGGACTTAAAGCTGTATCTCTCATGAGTACTGCTAAAGACATGCAGGTAAGCGATACCACTGCACCAACTGACAGATCAATACCTCCAAATCCAGAAATAATTGTAAAGGTAATTCCAACAGTCACAATTATAAGAGGTGCATTGTCGATAAACAGATTCAGAAATACCTGTGGTGAAAAGAATCCCTCAAAGGTAACAGAACCAATTGAAAATAGAATTACAAACAGAACACCTGTGACGTAGAACGGAAAGTTCTGCGAAGCTACCAGGTTAGACAGAAATCTACGCATTTGTTGCCTCCTCAGAACCCTTTGATTTCTTCATATGCTTGAATCGGTATTCACTGTACATCTGCTTAAACTTCTCTGACTGGAATACAATGATTAAAAGGATCACAACTGCCTTTACAGCAGGAAGTCTGTCAGATGAAACACCCATTGCGTACATTGTGGTGGTTAATGTCTGAATGGTAATGGCGCCAATAATCGTGCCTCCAATATAGTATCTTCCACCAACCATCAGTGTTCCACCTAAGGTTACAGCCAAAATTGCATCCATTTCCATATTCAGTCCGGCATTGTTTGCATCAGCAGCTCTAATCAGAGAACCTTCAATAAGGCCTGCTGTGCCTGCACAAAATCCAGAGAAAATGTATACCGCAAAAAGAACTGCAGTAACCTTAATTCCGGAATATCTTGCAGCATTTGCGTTGATACCCACGGACTGAATCATAAGTCCTATTGATGTTCTCTTGTCTAAAAATATAACCAGCACTACCATGGCAAGAGCAATCAGCATTGCTGTAGGTAACATGAAGCCTGGGATGCTACCTCCAATATATGCAAAAGGCTTATAGTATACAGTTATAATCTGACCGTCAGTCATAAGCTGTGCAATACCGCGACCTGCAGTCATTAAGATAAGAGTTGCCACCATTGCCTGAATCTTGAACTTGGCAACTAGCGTGCCATTCCAGATCCCTGCAAGAACACCTACCAGCAAGGAGCAGATAATTGCAACAAAGAATGGGTGGTGTGGTATGCCTGAAATATCACCGCCTAACATCACACAACAGGTTGCAGATGAAATTGCAACTACAGCACCTACAGAAATATCGATACCGCCTGTTGCAATAACAAAGGTCATTCCAAGAGCCAGAATGATTAGAGATGATGCCCTATAGAGAATATCTATTGGTCTACCATACAAATTACCATTCTGCATGATTTCAATTTTAAAGAAATCCTCTACAAACAGTGCATTGAATAAAAGCAGTACTGCCAGTGCCAAAAGAGGCAAAGCCAGTGAGCTTTTGGTAAATTTTTTAACAAGATTTTCCATGATAGTCTCCTGCTATTGCCTGCATGATATGAGCTGTAGAAATCTCATCCCCGTTAAGCTCTGTAACTTTCTCATGATCACGGATGATCATAATCCTAGAACATGTTCTTACCATCTCTCCCATCTCACCGGAAATGAAGACTACAGACATTCCCTTTTCCTTAGCTAAAGATACTGCAAGCGCCTCAATTTCAGTCTTTGTACCAACATCAATACCACGGGTTGGTTCATCTAGTATCAGAAGATTTGGCTCTGTGGCAAGCCATCTGGCTATGATAACCTTCTGCTGGTTTCCGCCTGAGAGATTCTTGATTAACTGCTCTCTGTCTGAAACCTTTATTCTCAGAAGATTAATGTAGTAATCAGCAAGCTTGTTCTGTCTTGATCTGGACATGTGCCTGAACATTCCGTTCTTAGCCTGAAGGGCTAGAATAATATTCTCTCGCACTGAAAGATCACCTATGATCCCCTGAACCTTTCGATCTTCAGGGCAGAAAGCTAAGCGCTTCTTCATCATGTCCATTGGTGTTTTAACAGATACCGACACCCCATCTACATAGATATTTCCTCTGCTTTTCAGAAGAGTTCCAAACAGTGTCTCGGCGATCTCTGAACGGCCAGATCCTAAAAGACCTGCAAAGCCTACAACCTCGCCTTCCTTTATATCCATGCTCAGATCTTTTACCTTTCCAGGAACTGTAACATGCTCAGTTTCAATAAATATATTGTTGCGAGGAACAGATTTATCAACATTTGACTCAATCTCTCCATCTTTGATCTCTTTACCCATCATCTTGGAGATAAGTTCAATTCGTGGGAGATTCTTAATCTCATACTCGCCGATGTATGTACCGTCTCTTAAAATTGTGACTCTGTCGCAAATTGTATAGATCTGCTCTAGGAAATGAGAAATAAAGATAATTGATATTCCCTGCTCTTTTAGGTTTCTCATTATCCTAAACAGACGTTCAGTCTCATGATCTGACAGTGAAGAGGTAGGCTCATCTAATATGAGAACCTTGCATTTGGTGTCAATGGCGCGGGCTATTGCAATCATCTGCTGCATTGCAACTGGATAGAAATTCAGTTCCTTTGACACATCAATATCTATACCAAGCTCACTAAACAGAAGCTCTGATGCATTCTTCTGCATTGTAGCCCAGTCAATTCTGCCTAAACTTCCTCTTGGCTCTCTGCCGATATATATATTTTCAGCTACTGACAGATTAGCACACAGGTTAACTTCCTGATATACGGTAGAAATTCCCATCTTCTGACTGGCAAGAGGAGTGGTAGGCTCTATGGTATGACCGTCAAAAACTATTTCTCCGTTGGTCTTATGATATACACCAGTGAGCACTTTCACCAAGGTGGATTTACCTGCACCGTTCTCTCCCATCAGAGAAATAATTTCTCCTTTTTTAAGATTAAAGGTGACATCCTTTAATGCCTTTACACCAGGAAAGAACATATCAATATGTTTCATCTGCAGTATATATTCGTTTTCTTGTGAGGCCATAATAGCCCTCCTAAATATGCAGGTGTAATGAAATAATTCAATTGGCGTTGAGTCAAAACTGACGATCTTTTATATACTGGCAACTTGTCCTAAAGGTCATGCCATGCAGATCACACTGATCCTATCGATGTATTGGCTCTTTGCTTTATGCTTATAAATTTGTGCATTTAAATAAGGGTGCCAGTTGGCACCCTCAGGACATGTTTTAATATTAGTATTTACGTGAAGGGAACACTTCAGCTGCTGTTTCAGCTGGGAATACACCTTCTTCTACGAATACGCTCTTTGGAACAGATTCGCCTTTGAGGATCTTTTCAGCTGTTGTGAAGAAAAGTTCGCCCTGAAGAGGATTACACTCAACTGTGGCATTTGCCTTGCCGTCGATCATAGCCTGGAAGATACCTTTTACACCATCAACTGATACAATGGTGATATCTTTTGCAGGAACCAGACCTGCAGCTTCAATAGCCTGAATTGCACCTAATGCCATATCGTCATTCATAGCAAACAGAACATCAATATCATTGCGGTTTGACTTTAAGAATGACTCCATAACCTCCTGTCCCTTCTGACGGGTAAAATCACCTGTCTGAGAAGCTAGGATGTTGTACATTCCCTTGTTTGGAGACTCATTTAATGCATCATTAAAGCCATTGCCGCGTCCTGTGGTTGCTGATGCGCCTACGGTACCCTCAAGAATTACAATGTTAATCTTGTCACCGCCGTTACGTGGTTTGATGTTCTTCTCATGGATGTAGCCATCAAGCCAGTCAAATACCTTGCGACCTTCGGTATAGCTGTCGGTACCAATCTTAGCTACATATAATGAAGGATCTGAAACTGTTAAATCAC
>JBJEWX010000329.1:0-5177 GCA_051885275.1 Succinivibrio sp.
CCTTTCACGAAAATGATTTCCGTAAGGCACTGGTTAAGGGAATGCGTGACTTCATTCTTGAATTGGGCAAGGATTTTACATTTGTCGGCGAAGAGTATCCGATACAGGTCGGCGGCGAGGATTATCGAATCGACCTTCTGTTCTTTCATCGCAGCCTGCACTGCCTTGTGGCAATGGAATTGAAAGTAGGAAAATTCAAACCGGAATATGTTTCCAAAATGGATTTCTATCTGGAGGGACTGGACAGGCAGATCAGAAAGCCGGATGAAAATCCAAGCGTGGGGCTGCTACTGTGCGCATCCAAAAATGACGAGGTGGTCGAGTATGCCATGAGCCGGACGCTCTCGCCTATGATGGTGGCACAGTATCAGCTGCAACTGCCGGATAAGGATGTCCTGCTAAAGAAACTGCAGGAATTGTCCAACTTGCCGGAAATAGAAAAAAACACAGGAGGTAGCGATAATGCCTAACCTATCGCAAATAAAGCGTCAGCGGATGCTCGACTTCTTGGAAACACTCAAGAAGGAACACACGGACGATGAATCCATCCGCGCGTTTACAGAGATTGAGAATCAGTTGCGTGAAAAGAAATATGGACTTGTTTGGGAGGAGCATTCAGAACGAGTGGATGAGATGCTCGAAGAAAACATTTATGGGAAATAAAATGCGCTCAGCAAGAAGGGATTCCCGTTCTCGGTATTTATGGCTATAACACTCATGCGGGTTCCATTCCGAGTGATTGCGGATATGTCAGAATAGTGGACTGGACATGGTCCAACATTTCTGGTTGGTTAAGAACTCTTTAAGGGGGGGATGAGTATGGAAAATAATGAATCCAAAAATGAAATACTTCTTGCACAATGGCAGACTTGTGTTGAGATGGCAAACTCTATCAGTCAGCGCCGAGATACAATGAACAATATTTTTATAACATTGAATCTGGCAATTATGGCGACTGTTTCTATAGTATGGGATATAAAGTCAATACTTATTCTTGGTGCTGGGATAGTTGTCTGTGTCTTATGGCTTTTGTTTATTAGAAATTACAAGCTGCTTAACTCTGCCAAATTTGACATTATCAATAGCATAGAAAAAAATCTGCCTTCTCAACCATTTTGCGAAGAATGGAAAATACTACAGAACAACAAAAAATACATGGATGGTACAAAACTTGAAAAATAGCTGCCAACTATGTTTATTACTCTGTATATTGTCACGGCTATCATTATCGTTGCTATTAAAATAAAAGCAGGCGGACCCCCTTAATGACGTATAATCTATTTATCAGTCATTCGTGGACATACAGCGATGCGTATGAAAAACTGGTTGCGCTACTTGATGCAAAACCGTACTTCAGCTACAAGAATTATTCTGTTCCAAAAGATGATCCCATCCATCATGCTTATTATGACTATCAATTACGGGCAGCAATTAAGGCACAAATGCAGCCTGCAAGCTGTGTAGTCATCCTTGCAGGGGTATACGCAAGCTATAGCAAGTGGATAAATATAGAAATCGAACTTGCACAGCAAATGGGTAAAACCATTATAGCAATTGAGCCTTGGGGATCGGAAAAGACCTCGTCAGTGGTGAAGAAAGCCGCTAACAAAATCGTTAAATGGAACACGGATTCTATAGTAGATGCTATACGTGGCTACTAAAATATGTACAAAGAAAAGAACCATGCAGGAGTATTTCTACTCTTACATGGTCTGCTTTTGTCCCGCTTGAAGACTGTCACTCAAAGTCTTTTCGTTCAATCCCTAAGTGAAGCCCTCCAAAGGGAGCTGCCTTATGAAAGCCAGTCAATAATACGTGTTAACGTTACTCGTTAATCTGGCCTGCCTGAATTGCGGTTACTGCGATAGTGTAGATAATATCATCAACAAGAGCACCGCGTGAAAGATCGTTTACAGGCTTTCTCATACCCTGCAGCATAGGTCCGATTGATACCAGGTTTGCAGAGCGCTGAACTGCTTTGTAAACAGTATTTCCGGTTGAAAGGCTTGGGAAGATAAAGACTGTAGCCTTACCTGCAACAGGTGAGTTTGGAGCCTTCTGGGCTGCAACATCAGGCATAACAGCAGCATCATACTGCAGAGGACCATCAATTGCGATATCAGGACGCTTCTGGCGGACAAGCTCGGTTGCATTTCTCATCAGATCAACATCGGCACCTTTACCTGAATTCATGGTTGAGTAGGTTACCATAGCAACCTTAGGATCAATGCCAAAAGCCTTTGCAGTGTCAGCAGACTGAATTGCAATTTCAGAGAGCTGCTCAGCATCAGGATCAATATTTAAGGCGCAGTCACCATATACATATACCTGCTCAGGCATCAGCATGAAGAAGATTGCTGAAACGAGTTTTGCATTAGGTGCTGTTTTTATGATCTGAAGAGGAGGACGGATGGTGTTTGCTGTGGTATGAACCGCACCAGATACAAGACCGTCTAACTCATTTCTCTCAATCATCATGGTTGCAAGCGCAACATTATCCATTAGCATTGACAGGGCAAGTTCAGGGGTCATACCCTTTGACTTGCGAAGTTCAACTAGGCGCTCAACGTAGTTCTGACGAACCTCATCTGGATCAACAAATTCAACATTTTCACCTAAAACCACACCCTGTTCTTTTGCAACAGCAAGAATTTTATCTTTATTACCAAACAGAACTGGAACAGCTATCTTCTGTTCAGCAACCTTAGCTGCAGCGCATACGGTACGTGGCTCATCACCCTCTGGAAGAGCAATCTTTTTATTGGCAGCTCTTGCAAGTTCAGTAAGCTTGTTGCGGAAGGCTGCTGGGCTCATCAGAGGATACTGAGGAGTTTCAATGGAATTGATTGCATCAAAAATCTTTTTGTCAAAGGCTTTGGAAGCATGCTCTTTGATATATGCAATCTGCTCTTCATCATCACGAAGCTCTGGTTTCATGTCAGATAAGGCCTGTGCTACAGCCCAGGTTGATTTTTCAGTGGTAATAACGGTAGCCCCGTCTACAGTGCCTGTTGCCCCATCAGTCAGAATGACAATCTTAGCACTGGAGCCCTGTGGACAGCTGTCAGTTACTAATACACTTCTTTCATTGGTTTTAGCTGCATTCAGGGTAACCTTGAAACCGCGGGTATTCTCATCTCCAGATGCAATCTTTGCATCAAGGTATGCTGCTATATCTTTAGCACGTGGAGCATAGTAGAACTTGTCAAAATCTACTGTGGCAAGGAAATTCTCAATTGCTTCATCTGCAGAGCAGCTATCTTTGTTCTCTGTACCGCAGCTGCAGCAACCACAGCCTGAAAGAACGAGTTTTTTGTGGCCACTGGCATCCTTAGGAGCCTTAGGGTTGATAAGAACAGAGCCTAAGTTCTTTTTGTCTGCTTTGCTTCCAAAATACTTAAGAGTTGCCTCAATGGCTGTTTTTGCGCACTTGCATGTGCCCTGTACTACAGTGATGATTGAGGCGTCAAAGGCGTGGCAGATCTCCGCATTGATGGCATCTTTGTCAAAAGGTGCCTCGCATACACCTTCAATAACAATCACCTCAGCATCACTGCTGGCCTTTAGCTTATTAAAGTTTGCAACGATAGCCTCTAAAACCTCAGAGCGTTTTCCCTGTGCAATCTTTTTGGCAGCACAGCATTTGCTTACAGCGTTACTGCTGCAGCTGTTTTGAGCGCAGTTTGTAAAAGGTGTAAAAAGAGCCGCTTTGATACCATTTTTGTTTAAAGCCTCAACAAGGCCTAAAGATGCTGTATAGATACCAGCAGTCTTGCCGGCTGGCACAAGCATTACATTACGAGTCACTTGAATCTCCAAATATCAAAATAGATAAATAAAAACTGAAAAGAATTATAGCATAACGTCGCATATTGCGAGTTCACATAACTTATATTGAGTAGAGCGCGATTGTATTGAACAGAAGCATTTTGTATATTTAGCAGTCAGGAGATACAGATGAGACTTGTTAAGAATATATACAGTGGCGCAGATTATATGCGCAACTGGCCAGATGAAGCACTTCTAAACCCTGTTTTCAAAGAGGGTAGAGTAAAAAAATCAATGAATCTTGCAATAAAGATCCTGCCACCTTTTATAGTGTTTATACTACTTTGGGGCTTCTATATGGGAGGAGGTTTTTGGGGAGTGCCTTTGTTATTTGCTTTAGGCTCTAGTTTTCCTGTAACCCTAAGCTGTGTACTGTTCCTTCTGTTTATCCCGGTTCACGGCTATCTGTGGTTTTATAAAAGATCGATTACACCACTTAATGAAAAACAGAAAGAATTTTATACAAAACTATGCAAAAAGCTTGAGCGCGAACCATCCGCTAATCCTGTTATGCTTGATTTTGAAAAAACAGTAAACGTTGCATTGAAAAGATTTGGTAATGAATTTTTAAAGGAACTGTAAGTTTTTGAAAGCGTTTGCGGTAAAACAGGAGTAAAACAGTTGTAAAAGCGGGCCAAATACCAATCAATCTGATTTTAACATATTGAATAAAAACAATAAAATATAGAAAATAAAGATTTTTTGATTTGTTGCTGTTTAATTACGAAAAGGTTTGCAAAGAGTGACATAACTCTAATATTTTAATCGCTGTGCATCAAAAAAAGATAACAAGCTCACGTTTTTTTCACTAATTTTTTTTTCATCTCTTTTTCCTGTCCTAAAATCATATTCAGAAAATGAATTAAATCATTTTTCTTTTGAAAAAAAATTAAACAGAACATAGGAGTTGTTATGAAACTAGTAAAAGCTGTATTAGCTGTATCTTTAGGCGCTGCAATTGCAGCTTCTTCAATGTCAGCTGCACAGGCAAAACAGATTACAGTTGGTTTCTCTCAGATTGGTGCAGAGTCAGAATGGCGTACAGCAAACACAAATGATGTTAAAGCTGCAGCAAAGGCTCACAATATTAATCTGAAGTTCTCTGATGCTCAGCAGAAGCAGGAGAATCAGATTAAGGCAATTCGTACCTTTATCGCACAGAAAGTTGACCTGATTGGTTTTGTGCCAATTGTTGCAACCGGCTGGGACAACATCCTTCGTGAGGCAAAAAGAGCAAAGATCCCTGTTCTTGTAATGGATCGTGATTTAACAGTTTCAGATCCTTCATTATATGTAGCTAAGATTGGTACCGACATCTATACCGAAGGTCGCTGGGTTTTTGACTGGAT
>JBJEWX010000330.1:0-5142 GCA_051885275.1 Succinivibrio sp.
GGTTTCATTTCCGTCATAGTTGTTCATCAGGAAGATGCAGCCGTCGGCGAGATCGTCAGTATAAATGAATTCTCGTCTGGCCTTGCCGGTCCCCCACAGATCAATGGATGGGGTACCGTTCATCTTAGCGTTATGATACTTCATGATCAAAGCCGGGATCACATGGGATCGTTCCGGATCAAAGCAGTCATTCAAGCCATAAGCATTTGCCGGAATTGCGCTGATGAAGTTGTCCCCGTACTGCTTCTTCATATAAGAGCAGAGGCGGCAGCCTGCAATCTTTGCAAGAGCATTAGCGGCATCCTTGTCAAACTGAGTGCAGGTTGGGCTCTTGAATAAAACTGTATCTGACAGGATAGCGCAGAGCATAGCACCGGCTATATCAGCAGGAATAGACACGTTGTAGTAGTCTGCAACCATCTTTACGATAGTGTTTGAGCATCCGTAAGGCTGTATCCAGCACTCAAGAGGAGTATCTGAGGTCACATCGCCTAACTTGTGGTGATCAACAATACCTAACAGTCTTGCTTTGGCAAAATCATTAGGAGCCTGAGCCAAATCAGAAAAATCTACAAGGTATGTATCCTTATCTGCAACAGAGGTTACAACCTCAGGTGCTGCAAGATTAAATTTCTTTAAGACAAATGCTGTCTCAGGAGCAGCCTCACCCTGTGCTACGGCCAGAGCCTCAATGCCTCTTTTGTTTAAAACATATGCATATGAAATTGCAGCTACGATAGAGTCAGTATCAGGATTTTTATGACCTAGAACCAAAACGCTCATCAGTTATTCCTCAGTTAATTTAATGTTTCTTGATTTTAAGTGACGATATTTTACTATAAACTCCATTTGATTGTTAATGAATTTGAGTGTTTATCTGTATGCCGTTTTTATATAAAAGCATCAAATTAACTGTCTGTCAGAATTCATTTGTCTAATGAGAGCAAATAATCACATAAAAACTTTGCGGTTGCGTGGTATTATTGTCAGAAAACTGTTTATACAGCTTTATGCTTAAAAGGCTGATTGTTTGAAATGTATAAGACAGTGCCAGCATAAAAGAAGCACTGTAGAATCGTAATATAAATAGGCTCTTACTGTATGATAAAAAGAACTGTATTATCTTCACTGTTTTTGTCAGCTCTTATTTTTGTTAATGCTCAGGATATAGACTTTTCGCAGCTCAACAGAGAATGCAACGAAGGTGATCTTGATTCATGTTTTTTAGCGGGAACTCTTTACATTGAGGGGGACGGGACTGATAAAGATGTGTTTTCAGGAGTAAAACTCACCGAAAAAGCCTGTGAGGGCGGGGTAATACAGGCCTGTTCAGTATTAGGGGAGATGTATCTTTCAGGTAATGGAGTTCCTCAAAATTCAAGTCAGGCTGTGTATTATATTGATAAGGCCTGCAACGGTTCTGATATGTATGCCTGTGCAGTGCTAGGTTCAATGAGAGCACGAGGAATTGGAATTGGACGGGATATGCAAAAAGCTGCAGAGCTTTTTGTAAAGTCCTGCGATGGTAATGATGCTTTTGGCTGTCTTCTTATAGGTAAACTCTATGAAGATGGTTATGGGGTATCAAAAAACTATCAGAAGTCAATTGAGCTTTATGAAAAATCCTGTGAGCTTGGCAATTCTGAAGCCTGCAAAAACAAAGAGGAGCTGCTAGGTAAAATCAAGGCTGACAGTGAGAGTGTTAACACTAAATAATCCTAAAGATAAAGCTGGCTAACAGTAAAGAAGTGATCATGTCAGATCAGACAAGCAAATTAGTTTTTATAGTTTTGAAGGTAAATCAGGTTAGAAAAGTATCAGGATTAGTCAGTTTATGAAGAGTCTTATTAAAGCGATGCTGTATGCGGTAACCCTGTCTCAGATGGCTGTTACATGTCAGGTCATGGCAATTACAATGCCAGCTCCGCCACCTGAGCTTCCTGATACTCTTACAAAATTCAGAACGCTAGAGCAGCTTAATGAAGGGAAAAGAATTGATAAGGATAATTCATCGCTTGTAATCGATTCGCTTGAGGTTGAGTCAGCTCCATTTGTGCCTGGTGATGATCTCTCAGGAATTCTAAGAATTGGGTTTGTATATTCTCCTGAGGCTACCATTGGCGTTCCCTCCTATGGAGCCTCTATTATCAGGTTTTACGACTTAGAAGGCATTCCCTGGGATATTTCCTCTGTAAAATGTGAGAATCAGGGCTTTTTAGCTGAAGTTACTGCATCTTCTTCTGAACTGCTTGTTAAGCAGGGCGTAGGTGCAACCGCAAGCAAAATGGCAGTGACTCTTGAGAACTATGATTCACCCCTGATTTTCTCTTTATCTCCTGTAAAGCTTAAAAGAGAAGATGTAATGATAAATACAATTATCAATGCGGTAAGGGTAAAGAGTTATACCAATATTCAGGGGTATGTATATCCTGAAATTGCAAAAATTCCCAAACCTAATCCTGCTGATAATACTGTAAAAATGGTAAATACAGATGCAGATTCAGTTGAAGAATCTTTAGTAGAAGCTGTGATGGAGCTAAAGCTTGATTATGTTCACTAGAGCATTGAAGATAGTTTTAGTGATTTTTCTGTTATCTGGCTTTAAGTGTGGCTTTGCTGCAAGTATGGAATGCCATGGCAACGCATCCCACTGGAGGGATATAGCCTACAGTACCGGAAGCATGAGCAGATACAAAGATTTACGTAACTGCATTGCCTGGACTGCCTATCAGTTTGAGCTGCCTGAGGAGCTTCTTTACGCTATGCTAGACGTTGAAAGAGGCCCTGTTAACGGCAGATGCAGAACCAACAAGAATGGAACGCAGGACTGCGGGCCGGCACAGATAAATGACGTAAGGCTAAAAGAGCTGTCGGCCTTTAACCTTACTAAGAATGACATCAAAAGCAAACCCTGTCATAATTTATGGGCAATGGGATATCTGCTAAGAAAAGAGATAGAGAAGGCTGGAGGAAAAATCTGGAGGGGGGTTGGCAACTACCACTACCATTATTCCGTAAACCCAACCATACATAATCGTTACATTCGAAAAGTAAAAAACTCCTGGAGAAAACTCAATAGGAAGATTGAGGTTTACTGCTCAGAGAATTAGTTTTTCGTGGAGTATCAGATGCGAAATATTCATAACATTATGGTTGTTATTGAACCTAAGCAGTTAAGACAGCTGGCACTTGAAAGAGGATTGGCACTTTATAACTACGCCATGAATCATCATAAGAAAGATGATGAAACAGTTAAGATTACTGCTGTGCTTCCTCTTGTGCAGGAGTCCTGGAATCTTGCTGGATTTTTAGCTGTTGACAAAAAAGAACTTGAAAAGGACTACGTCAGAAAACAGGAAAAATGGCTAAAGGCTTATCTTGCAATAAATGCCATGGGCATCAATATAGAGCCGGTTGTGATCTTTTCAAAGGAAATAGGAAAAAGCATTGTATCTCTTGCAAATCAGACAGGTTGTGATGTTCTGATTAAAACAGCTGAAATACACGGCCTGCTAGATTCAGTTTTTTTTACTCCTTTAGACTGGCAAATGATAAGACATTCTTCTGTTCCTGTCTGTATTGCAAAAGATCATTTATGGTCACCATCGGGAGTAATTGCTGTAGCAGTAGATTTAAGTGATCCTGAAGATGAGCTCTCCTGTCATACCAATTTAAGACTTTTGCGAGAGGCTCAGAGGCTGTCTGTTTTTACAGGATGCAGAATTGCCATTATCAATGCCATTCTTCCCGTAGTTCCACCTGTAGTAGTTGATCTTCCTTCTTTTACTCCTGATTCTATGTATGACAATAATCTTAAGGAAAACT
The DNA here is from genome assembly GCA_051885275.1 of Succinivibrio sp. Lineage (GTDB taxonomy): Bacteria > Pseudomonadota > Gammaproteobacteria > Enterobacterales > Succinivibrionaceae > Succinivibrio. Next base: position 3,826 of record JBJEWX010000330.1, read on the forward strand.
GTAAGAGAGTTTTAGAGTTTGCATCAAGGCATAAGATCTCCACATGTGACTGTCATATCGCCGAAGGCTCTTTAGCTGATGTGATCTATGATGAATGCAAAAAACTCAATCCTACAGCCCTGTTTATAGGAACTTCTGCAAGGCGCGGGCTTGCAAGCGCCTTAATAGGCAATATATGCGAAAAGATTACTGATACTTTAAGCTGTGATGTTGTGGTGATAACACCTAAAACCGTAATGCATCACGTGCCAACTTCAAATCCTTCAAAGTGCTATTGAAGGAATGCCTTTTGGTAAAACTTGCTAATTAAGACATTAAGTTTATGCAGAACGACGAGAATTTTCCAAAAAAAGCAGATGAATACGCAAGATGCGTAAGTCCTTATTTCAACATTGAAGACAAGCAGGAAAAGTATAAGGCTGACAAGCTTTTTAAACGTCTGAGGCGAAAGGCTGGTCACGCAATTGGTGATTATGGCATGATTGAGCAGAGCGACAGAATTTTAGTCTGTATGTCTGGTGGCAAGGACAGTTATTTTCTGCTTGATGTTCTTCTGTCTCTAAAGAGATCAGCTCCGATTGATTTTACTCTGATCCCTGTCCACATTGATTCAGGCTTTCCGAATGCCCCTGAATATCTGCTAAAAGAGCATTTGGACAAGGTGGGACTTGAGTATCACATCCTAAAAAGGCCTGTATATGAACTTTGCAAGGAAAAGCTGTCTGATGGTCAGCCTTACTGCTCACTCTGTTCCCGTTTAAGACGCGGATATCTTTATTCTTTTGCCAGAGAGATAGGCGCAAACAAGGTTGCACTAGGTCATCATAAAGATGACTGTCTTTCCACTTTCTTTTTAAATCTATTCTATTCAGGCTGCATGAAGGCTATGCCTCCTGTGCTTAGAAATGACAAGGATGATCTTACAGTAATTAGACCTCTTATTTACTGTCGTGAAAAGGATATCTCTCAGATCTCAAAGATTAAGAACTACCCTCTGTTACCAAAAGGTCTATGTGGCTGGGGAGAAGATCAGATGAGAGCGAGCATGAACCGGATGCTAAAAGAATGGGATAAGCAATATCCAAAAAGAGCAGATATTGTCTTTAAGGCTATCAGAAATGTTATTCCATCCCATCTTTTGGACAAGGAGCTTTTTGATTTTTCAAAGATTACCAATGGTCCTAAGGTAAAATAGCTGATAGCAAAACTCTACGTTAACTAGCTTAGAATTGCTGTCTGTTGACAGCTCCCATGGCTGAAGTCAGTGGCTTTTTGGCACAATTTGGTAAAAAGGCAGATAACTGCCTTTATATCAGA
>JBJEWX010000331.1:0-5092 GCA_051885275.1 Succinivibrio sp.
TTTTTATTTTGACATAAACCCTTTCACAGGAATGAGTTCATAAAAATAAAAGGGCATATTTAATGAGAAACTAAGTACCAAATTCTTATTTCTCTAGAAATTTAATGATGATTTTGTAACATATACGAAAAATTGATCTTCTGCAAAATGCAGGAAGATCAATTCTCCTTGAGCTGATGTATGATTCATCCAAACTATGCGATGGATATGAAATTAGATCCAACTCTTAAATCATGTGGTGTGTTAATTGATAAATATGTCTCAATTTCACTTTTGAATTTTTTTCTCTTTTGTTTGATAATTACCTCTTGGTAACTAACTCTTTTTATTCTTGCTTATCTCAATTCATAATGAATAACGAAAAAATAATTAAAGCTTTTTATGTGCTTACTTTAGGAATGCTCTGTGCATTTCCTCCAATGTGCTCTGATATGTATCTTCCGTCTATGCCTGATATTATGCGGTATTTTAGTACCAACACCGCAAGTGTTCAGACATCCCTTACAGCATCCTTTCTTGGTTTGGCTGTTGGGCAGCTTCTGATTGGTCCTCTTTCAGATGCATATGGACGTTTTTATCCGCTTGTTGTAAGTCTGATAATTTTTGCCTTATCTTCAATGTTATGTGCCATCTCAACATCAATTACGATGTTTGTTTTCTTCAGATTTGTGCAGGGGCTTGCCGCTTCAGGTGGAGTTGTTTTGACCAGATCAATTGCCTGTGACAGATTTAAAGGTAATGAACTTACTTCGTTTATGGCCTTTTTGATGGCTATTAACTCATTAGCACCCATTTTAGGCCCAATTGTCGGATCTGTAATTATCACTTATCTAAACTGGCAGTCAGTTTTCTATATTCTTCTTGTCTGGGGAATTATGCTTATTATCCTAGTTAAGTTTTTTGTGCCAGAATCACTGCCAAAAGAGAAGAGAGAAATTGGAGCGCTTGTGTCTATTAAGAGGATGAGAATTGAGATCACAAATTTAAAATTCATGCTCATTGTGTTTTCTCTTTCTTTTATAATGGGAGGCTTCTTCTCTTATCTTACAGCTTCGCCTTTTGTATTTCAGGTAATTTACGAATTTACACCTTTTGAGTATTCTATTTCTTTTTCTCTTATTGCTCTGTGCATTTCTGCAGTAGCCCCACTGGCAGGAAATTTCTGCAGAGTTTATGGTGATGTAAAAGTACTTTACAGCAGCTATGCGATAATGGCCGTTTCCTCTATAGCGATCGTTATAATTGCGATTGTAAAACCTCAAAGCTTTCTGCCTGTCTTTTTTGCTCTGGCAGTTTTTTGTTCAATGATGGGGCTTAGTCAGTCAGTTGGTTTTGGGCTTGTGATGAGCTGTAAAAAAGGTGGCGCTGGTACGGCATCAGGATTACTTGGTGTATTCCATTTCCTTTTAGGATCTCTTGCTACTCCTTTTGTAGGGGTTTTAGGTGAAAAATCCATGCTCCCACTTGGCATAATTATGATTCTGTGCTGTACAATGGCAGTAGCGTTTCTGAGAATTGGCCTAAAAATTAAATAATTAAAAGGATTTATAATGAAGACTACCTTTACAAAGTCTGTATGTATGTCACTGGCTGTGATGTTTTCCCTTTTTCAGTCAGTTGAGGCTCATTCATCTGATAATGATGTAAGAACAAGGGCTCAGATAGAGCAGATTATTGATGAATATGTCTCTAATCATCCTGAAATTATTGTAAGAGCTATGAAAAAGCTAGAAGAGAACGAACAGGCTCTTCACAATAAGAATATTAAAGCAGTAGCAGAAAACATCTTGGCATCTGAGCATATTCCTTTTATAGGAAATAAAGATGCTAAGCACTATATTATTGAGTTTTTTGACTATGAATGTGGTTACTGCAAGGTAATGGAACCAATGTTTGAAAGAGCAGTTGCAGAAAAATCCTTAAAGGTCTATTACGTAAATATTCCTGTAATCAAGCAGGAATCAAAGCAACTTGCTTTAATAGCTCAGGCTGTGTATAACATGGATAAGAAAGCATTTTTCAGAATTCATAATCTGTTTATGAAACCAGGTCACATTGATGTTTCAGAGAATTCTGTCAAATCAATTCTTGAAAAAGAGGGGATAAGCTGGGATTCGGTTAAAGCTCAGCTTTCTGCAGGAACTCCTCAGGAACAGATCACAGACAATCTCCAAAACAGTGTAAAATTAAATCTTGCAGGTACTCCATATCTGATTATTGATGGTCAGGAGTATCGAGGTGCAATAACCAGTTATGACACATTGATGGAAATTCTAAACTGATGTCTACTTTTACAGTAATCCTGATAGTCATCGCTCCTATTCTGTTTATTGTCGGAGTTATCAATAATGCTCTAAAAGAGCAGAAAAGGCTTGAACAGGGGGAGCTGAAGAGAATTCTGGATGAAAGAAAGAAAAAAGCAGAAAAGGCAAAGCGTCTATCAGAGAAAACGAGAATAAAAGGTAAATCCTAGATAACTATATTGAATTCCATCCTAATAAGTCTAATCCAATTCACAAATTCACCAAAAATATTGTACAGAATTTCAAATAATTATTAAGAAATGTTATCGGTTAAAACGTTTTAATTTATGAAACACTTGAATAAATAGGCGTTTTACAATAATATTCTTCTAATTAAAAATGTGATTTGAATCACAGAAAAAATATGATTTATAAGCTGTAAAAGCCAAATTTTCGGTAGGCCTGCAGCTACTACAAAAATTATCTAAATTGTTTGAATTTCATCTTATTTTTTAGATTACTTCATCATTATTATTACTAAATAAGCAAATAATAATCGTTGCACAATATAAACATCTCATAATACATGATAAAAGGTAAGAATCACTATGTTGCTTAGGTCTTTATTGCTTTCATCCATAATTGCATTTGGCTCTATTTCTGCAGCAAATGCATACACCGTTGGCATTGCCATGCCTACTCAGGTTGAAGATAGGTGGTATAAGGATGGGTTTAATCTTGAAAAGATGCTCAAAAATTCAGGCTATGATGTTGAGCTCTTCTATGGCGGTGATATTGATGTTGAACTGCAGAAAAAACAGATTCAGCGTCTTTCTTCTGCAAATATTGATGTGCTAGTGGTAGGTGCTATTGATGGTACTGTATTAGCCGATTCTTTAAAAAGCGCCAAAGAGAGACATATTCCTGTAATAAGTTTTGACCGACTGATAACTAACACTGACGCTATTTCATATTATGCTACCTTTGATAACGGTAAAGTTGGTCTGATGCAGGGACAGTACCTGATTGATGCTTTAAAGCCTTCTGTGGAAAATCCAAAAAATATAGAGATTTTTTACGGTTCTCTTGATGACAACAATGCCAAGTTTTTCTACAAAGAGGCTATGAAGATCCTTAAACCATACATTGACAGTGGGGCTTTGAAAGTTTTATCAGGTGAAACAAAACCAGAACAGACGGAGATTAAATCCTGGAGAACAGATCTTGCAAGCAAGAGAATGGACGATATTATGGATAGCGTTGGCTACAGTCCAGATTCTCTAAAGCTTGATGGAATATTAAGTCCTGCAGACTGCATTTCCTCAGGAATAATCTTCACTTTAAAAAAGAGAGGCTATTCATTAGATGATATGCCTGTCATAACCGGTCAGGATGCAACTTCTGATGCTATTTCTAATATTAAGGAAGGATACCAGGGCATGACAGTGTTTAAGGACAGCAATCTACTGTGTAATGCAGTTTTAAATATGATTGTTGCTTTAAATAAAGGATCTTCAGTTCCTGTAAATGACAACAGCACTTACGATAATGGCCGCAAGGTTGTTGAATCATACCTGTGTGAACCTAAACTAATAACCTCAAAAAACATCAATACCCTGTAAACGGACGATTAGTCATTAACAGCTAATGCAATAATAGGATCTGTGAGATGTACGATCACAGATCCTGCGCTTATCCCCTCTTAATCAATAGCTAACTAGCTTCAGTCGTAAAGCGGAAAACTCTACCTTTCAGTACAAAAACTTCATCTTTAGCTTATACGGATTGCTTTTTCTTTATCTTTACTATCCGTTTGTATATGTTATCCACATTTAATTTTCCATAGGCTGAATTGAATATAGGAAGCCTGATTATTCATTAAACTGTTTGTAAAACTTGCGATTTATTAAAATTAAATTTTCGGTTTTACATAAATTGTATTTATCAAAAAATTTCTTTATTGAATAGTAAAATAAGGTAAATTGTGATCGTGTTTACAGATTTAAAACAAAGAAATCGTAAACGTTTACGATTTCTTTGCATTTAGGTGAATGATGTTCTATAAATAGTATCAGAAGAAAACAGTAAAGCTGTTATAAAAATATATCATTAAGGAGAATACACATGCTTCCAAATATCCCTTCAGTTAATCTTGGTATTATCGCTGTTTCAAGAGACTGCTTTATCAGATCCTTATCAGAGCGTCGTCGTGAGGCAGTTGTAAAAGCTTGTCAGAATGCAGGTATCAACGTAAACGAAATTAAAGTTACAGTTGAAAATGAAAAGGATGCGCAAAAGGCTGTAGAGGAAGCTAAAAAAGCAGGTTGCAATGCTTTGGTTGTGTTCTTAGGAAACTTCGGCCCTGAAACTCCTGAAACATTAATTAAAAAGTTCTTCTGTGGTCCATGCATGTTTGTCGCAGCAGCTGAAGAAACAGGTAATGATCTTATCGATGGCCGTGGTGATGCTTTCTGTGGCATGCTCAACTGTTCATATAATTTAGGCTTGCGCAAGCTTAAAGGCTATATCCCAGAGTATCCTGTAGGAACTGCTGAAGATATAGCGTCTATGATTAAGGATTTTCTTCCTGTAGCTCGTACATTAATTGGTCTTGCAGGTCTTAAAATTATTACTTTCGGCCCTCGTCCACAGGACTTCTTTGCCTGCAATGCTCCAATCAAGGGGTTATATGATCTTGGTGTTGAAATTGAAGAAAATTCTGAGCTTGATCTTCTGGTTTCATATCGTAAGCATGCAGGTGATCCAAGAATTAAAGATATAGCTGCAGACATGGCAAACGAATTAGGTGCAGGTAACACCTATCCAGACATGCTAGAACGTATGGCACA